>JAGTQZ010000006.1 GCA_018396705.1 Candidatus Bathyarchaeota archaeon | reverse complement strand
TCACAGTAATTATCCGTCAACGAGAAATAAACAAGTTTTTCCCTCAAGCCTTTCAACTTATCCTAAAAGATGAAGCCTCCATAATAGACACCGTCAAAGCCGTTGATGAGGAAATAAAAAAGAAAGCCAAAGTATTTCATATCGGAAAATATAAAAGCTTGCTTCAGATGGTCTACCACCCTATTGAAAAAAGATTTTACAAACAAGTGGCAATCCACGCCAACGTAAAGTCTAAACCATTAAACATAAGAGAAAACCTCACGGCACCGCTCCCAAATGAAACCACAGTAATTTTGATACCCGAAAATGGATGTCAAACAGACTGGGAAGAACCAATTTAGCTTTATGTAAAGGAGGCTTCTACTTTTAAAGGCATGCTAAAGTATTAATATTATCACAAATAAGAACTGAAGAACGAGCAGAAGAAAGCGAACATTCCGTTTATCCTCGAGGTTTCTATTAGCGATGACTAAACGAATGAGGCTTGCACGTTTTAGGGGGCTATTCTTGAAATAGAAGTTCTTGGTATTCAGGGTTTACTTTTCCGTGTTTTTCTTTGAGGGTTCTGGTAATTTTATGCCAGTCCTGGGATATTTTTGGCCATAGTTCGCTGGTCATTAGCTGTTTTGTTACGTACTCTTTTAGTGGTTTTTCTCGTTTTATTTTCCTTTGGTGCCACTCGAAGCTTATGAGTCCTGCTCGTTTTAAGTATTGAATAGTGTGGCCTATTTGGTCGTAGTCGAGTGGATGTTCCATACTTCTTTCTAAGTCTTCCAGTAGGGATTCAACCGTTATTTTGTCTTCTGGGCGTAGACAGATTGTGGCTATAACATTTTGGATGAGCTTTGCAGTCTTGGTGAGGTATATCCCAATCTTTTTGGGTGGGATTAGGGTTTGTTCTAGGCGGTAGCCATACTTCTTGTAAAACCAGCTTTTAATGATTTCAGCTAATGCCACATAGGCGCCAAGGATTGCGGCCAATGCTATGTAGAAGGTTGCTGGAGGCTTTACAAATCTGAAAATTTCTCCTAATGGCGTGTAAGGGAGTATCAGCGCAAATGTTATTATTGCTATGCTGCTGAGGAGCAAAAGTCGACTCGGCTTACTTTTCCAGAAGGGCGACTTCTTTGTTCTAATGGCAAAAATTACAAGAGTCTGTGAAGTTAGGGATTCGATGAACCAAGCGGTTTGGAACAAAGGCTCAGAAGCGTTAAAAATGAAAAGCATTATAAAGAATGTTAGAAAGTCAAAGATGGAGCTGACTGGTCCAAGGCACACCATGAACCGCCTAATGAAGTATATGTCCCACCTTTTAGGCTTTTCAATGTATTCTTGGTCAACCTCGTCCGTGGGTATTGTTAACTGCGAAAAGTCATAGAGCAAATTGTTAAGTAGTATCTGTATGGGCAACATGGGCAGAAAAGGCAGAAACAATGATGCGCCGGCAACGCTGAACATGTTTCCAAAGTTTGAGCTCACACCCATCATGATATACTTCATAGTGTTACCAAATGTTTTCCTACCCTCCAAAACACCCTCATGAAGCACTGTTAAATCATTCTGCAAGAGAATTATGTCAGCGGATTCCTTTGCAACGTCAACAGCGTTTTCCACAGATATGCCAACATCCGCGCTTTTTAGAGATGGCGCATCATTGATCCCATCCCCTAGAAACCCAACAACATGCCCGTTACCTTTTAAAGCATTCATTATTCTGTCTTTCTGGGCTGGTGTAACCCTGCAGAACACATTTGCTTCTTCGACAACTCTTGCGAGGGCGTCATCATGCATTTGGGCAATTTCGCTTCCCGTGACAACTCCTTTTATGTCGAAGCCTAAGTGTTCACAAACTTTTCTTGTTACCAGTTCATTGTCGCCTGTGAGAATTTTCAGCTCTATGCCGGCGTTTTTAAGAAGCTGTAAGGCTTCTCTCGCGGTTTCTTTTGGCGGGTCAAGGAAGGCTATGAAGCCTAAAAACACCATTTCCGTTTCGTCGCCTGCCGTGTAAATGGGTTTGTCCTCCCTTAAACGCTTGTAGGCTACGGCTAAAACCCTGTAGCCCTCAGCGCTGAGCTCAACATATTTTTGCTCGATATTTCTGTGCACTTCATCCGTTATGTCAGCTATAACCTCTCCAACCTCGTAGAAGGAGCAGATCTTAGCAACCTCTTCAGGAGCACCCTTAGTGATCATAAACCGTTGATTTTGATACTCGACAACCACGGAGAGACGTTTACGGGCAAAATCAAAAGGAACCTCATCAACTTTCCTATAACCCTTAACATCCACGTCCCTAAATCTTAGTATGGCCTCATCTAAGGGGCTTTTAAGCCCAGTCTGGTAATAGCTGTTAAGGTAGGAATAAAGCAGAACCTTATCGCTTTCGTTGCCGTCAAGGTCCACGTGCAAGACAAGCTTTATCCGGTTTTCCGTCAAAGTCCCAGTTTTGTCCGTGCATAGGACATCCATGCTTCCAAAATTTTGTATGGCTGCTAATCGCTTGACTATGACACCCTTCTTAGCCATCAACACCGCTCCCTTAGAGAGGTTTACTGAAATTATCATTGGCAGAAGCTCCGGCGTCAAGCCCACAGCCAAAGCCACAGCAAAAAGAAGTGAATCAAGCACGCTTCTCATGTAAAGGGCATTAATGAAAAATACAAAAAGAACAAGCAGAAAAGTCACCTGCATTATCATATAACCAAAACTTCGAATACCCCTCTGGAACTCCGTCTCAACTTCTCTTTCCACAAGCCTCTTCGCAATTTTCCCATACTCTGTATGGCTGCCGGTTTTAACGACAACTGCTGTTGCCGCCCCGCTTACAATAGATGTGCCCATAAAAAGATAGTTGCTCCACCCTGTTATCGACGAGTCATAGGATTTCAGCGGCAAGCTAGTCTTCTCAACGGGAAAAGATTCGCCAGTCAATGCAGACTGGTTCACGAACAAGTCTTTTGCATTTATAACTCGGGCGTCTGCAGGCACAATGTCTCCTGCGGAAAGAAATGTGATGTCTCCGGGAACTATCTCCGCAAGCCTAACCTCTTTTTTAACTCCGTCCCTCAAAACTGTGGCTGTTGTCGCCACCCTCTGCTTCAACATTTCAGCAGCCCTTTCAGCCTTAGACTCCTGATAAAAGTCTAAGACTACGCTGAACGTCACAATAGCAAATATAATAGTTGCATTTATAACCTCTCCAAAAAAGCCGGAAACCAGCCCAGCGATAAGAAGAATTATTATCAACGGACTTTTGAAATGGGAAAGAAAATCAATGACAATTGCTCTCCTCTTTCTCCTAACAAGCTCATTATAGCCAAAAACTTCAAGACGCCTTTCCACCTCTTCAGAGGAAAGTCCATTCAACGAAGTCTTTAAGCGTGAAAGAAGCTCCTCAACCGGCAAAGTTAAAAATTCTTCAGTGCTCGGCAGAGCCCAGCCTAAAACTTCGCCCACATTTGACCTTTCTAAATCCTGACCCATCATCATTTCCACCATCCATTCTCGCCGAACAACCTCCAAAGCTGGGCTCTTACATTTTACAGACATACCCTTCATAAAAATTCTTTCTACAAACCCACAATTAAAACTGACAACAGTTTCGGTTAGGAGACACTAACTGAAATAATTATCGAGAAGCTCGATGGGGTGTGTCAAAGCATTTTAGGGTTAGTATTTGATGCTTAAGTATAGTAGGATGATTAAGGCTGCGAAGGTGAATAGGTCTGGCAGTAGTGCGAAGGGTCCCAAGCCAAACAGTCTGAAGCCGAAAGCTCTTATCACTATTGGATTTGAAGTCAACGCATAAAGAAGAAGTATAGCTGAAAATATTATTAGGCCTATTGTGAACTCTGAGTGGGTCTTTCTGTACATGTCAACATACACAAGTATTAGGAAAGTGAGAATGATGGCGTTTATTGTGGAAATGACTGTTTTAGCTATGTAAAAGAATTCTATGTCCCATGGAATTTCGTATGGAGGGATTTCCGGCGGTTGCCATGGGCGTCTTGGATACCAGAAGGTTGAAGTTGCCCATATAGCAGCTAGTACGGCAGCAACCACCAGAATTGGAATAAGCACCAGTAGCAACCAAGTTTTTGGATTTCGGTTCATTTTATACTCCATTTATTTCGCCTCCTTTTCTACTTTTTCCAAATTTTCCTCACAATCTCCTCAAACAAGGCGTAGTTTTCCTCCATGATTGGAGACAGGAAGTATGTTTTCCCGTATCCTTCACCAGCAGACACAATAAGCCTATTTCTCTCGAGGACTTCCAGATGATGCCTTATGGTTCTGTAATCCATTTTAAGCAGATTTGCCAACTGGTTCGCGTTTTGTGGAGTTTCCTTTAAGGCTTGGATTATTTTTGCGCGTGTCAAGCCCCCTCTGGTGCCAGCTATCAACCAACCGAGAAGATATTTGAGGGGGCGAGTGCCAGCGGACATCTAAGGCAGCTCCAAGCATTCCTATTCTCCTTAGATTTGATAGCTATAGGTGTTTCGTCACCTTTTAAGGTGGAGCTCAATTATGGCGATATTTTGGTTTAATTCTGAAAAACCCTTTAATAAATTGCAAATGATGTATCCGTTGGCGCGCACCGCAATGGTGATGGAGGTGGTTGAAGATAGAAAGGAGAAAAGCCGTAATAGCGTTATTGTTTATGGTTGCAGTTGCAGTAATGGGCGCTGTAATTCTAAATGCATACTCAACGGCCAACACATGTCAACCCATCAACAGCAGTGGAGATATGCAAGGTTGGTTTGGCTGGGGTGGTTTCGGCTTTGCAGAATGGACCAACGGCAACGTGACGGTAGAAAAACCTGCAATACCTCGTGGATGGATGCGTGGACGAGGCTGCTTTAACCGTGGATTCATTGAAGTCAGCGAGGAATACAAGGAAAACGTGATTAGCATAGCTAAAAACGACGCTGATGTCCAAAATCTCCTAAACGATGGGTACAACATTACAAGTGTCAAACCGATAATCAAAATGGTCGTTGAAGGAGACGGCACCGTCGCAACGAAGGCTACAACCGCCATTGTAGTGTTAGAGAAAGACACGGCTGGACGAGCGATGGTTTGGGTAGACTTGGAACAAGGAAAGGTCACGAAAATAGCAATTTTAACATTAACGATAATCGAAAAGCCCTAGTAAACGGCGAGAAACCTTTTCTCTCTTCTCCTTCCCCTTTTATTTTGACAAATCTTGTGTGCACGTTCGATTGTGGCAACATTTTGGTATAATTTTGGAAAATCCTCATATTAGACATGGCTTTTCGCATTAACAAAGCTAACAGTTTGATGGTGAAGGCTTTGGGTGCACTGTCAAGGGCTTTAAAAAATATTTCAAGGAGGAAGGTTCGGACACTATTAGTTGTTTTGGCTTTAGGCTTTTCCATGGCAATTATGGTTTCCATACCGGCTGGCATTATGGCAAACCAAGAGTCAATGCAAAGGATTGCTGAAAACTTCGCCAACACAATCACCGCAATGCAGGAGGAAATAAGCAAAACGGCAACCCTAATCGAGTGTAGCACAACCCCAAGCAGAGGAATGCAGATGTTCAGACCTGACGGCTTCTTTGGCGGCTTCAACCAGACCTATGTGAACGAGACAATAGTGAATGAGATATATTCTATTGACGGAGTAAAAGCAATCATTCCTTTCCTCGAAACGTCCTCAAGCGAAACTATCCAAGAAACTATAAACACTCCCTTCGGAACTCGAACAATTTATAGGCCAGCCTATACGATAATAGGCGTTTATCTTAACGCTTCTATGCTTGCTGAGTATTCGGTGTTGCCGACAAATATTACTGAGGGAGAAAGCCTTTCTGAAGGCGACAACGACTACATCCTCATAAGCTCAAACCTTACCAGTTACTTTGAAGCTGGAGTAGGCGATGTTGTAGAGATTAACGGTGAATATTTCGTGGTTAAGGGCATTTTTGAATCAACAAGCCAAGCTAGAACCGTTTACATGGAACTTTCAAGCGCCCAAAGAGCTACAGGACTCGTTGGGAAGATAAACAAATTATATGTGTACGTGAACGACGCCTCTATTGCAACCCAAGTGGCTGATGTAATTAAGGCGATGTATCCTGAACTCTATGTGACAAGCTATCAGGATCGTTTGGCAAACCTTCAGCGTATGCAAGAGATGTACACGCAGACATTAAGCAATGCTGAGTCTTCCATAGCCCAAGCACAGTCAACTGCAACTCAGCTGATCATAATTGCGGTTGCAGCCACAAGCCTAATCGTATTCTTTGTGATGCTTTACTCGGTCCGTGAAAGGACAAGGGAAATAGGCATATTGAAGGCTCTAGGATTCAGCAACTGGAATATCATGAACCAATTCATGCTTGAGGGCATGCTAATAGGCGTAATAGGAGGAGTTGCCGGGGTCTTAATAGGAAGCATAGCTGCACCGTTCCTATCGTCACTACTGCTCCCACAGCTAAACCTGTTCGGCGCACAGCGTCCTGCACGTCCATTCCAGACGCAATATCCCAGTGTTGGTGGAACACAAAATTATAGTACGGTCACATTGAGCCCACAGCTAATTTTGTTGGCAATCTGCGTGGCCGCAGTTTTAGGCGCTTTAGGAAGCCTGTACCCCGCTTGGAGGGCTTCGAGAATATCGCCTGTGGAGGCGTTGAGGTATGAGTGAGTTTGTATTGGAAACGGAGAAACTTGAAAAAATTTACAGGCTTGGAGGACGAAGTATCCGCGCCCTTTCAGACGTAAACTTGAAAGTGAAAAGGGGAGATTTCGTCTCTATAATGGGGCCTTCAGGCTCTGGCAAAACTACGCTGCTCAACATTCTAGGCTGCCTTGACAGACCGACCGGTGGAAAAGTGATTCTTGACGGTGTGGATGTCACTTTAGTGCCAGAAAAAGAGCTGTATAAGATTAGGCGATACAAGGTTGGCTTTATCTTCCAAACCTTCAATTTACTCCCGTACTTAAGCGCGTTAGAAAATGTTGAGCTTCCAATGGAGGGCACTGGAAAATCAAAGGAGGAAATGCGGAAAAGAGCGCGAGAACTTCTGAGACTTGTCGGTTTAGCTGAAAGAGAAAACCATAAGCCATTGCGCCTTAGCGCCGGAGAACAGCAGAGAGTCGCCATTGCAAGGGCTTTAGCAAACGACCCGGCCATCATACTGGCAGACGAGCCAACTGGCAACTTGGACGCAAAAACAAAATATGAAATAATAAGGCTCCTAGGCAAGTTAAATGTTGAGCAAGGAACAACCATCGTAATGGTTACCCATGATAGTGCAATAGCTTCCCATGCACGCAGAGTGCTCTTTCTAAGCGACGGAAAACTTCTGACAAAAGAGAAAATGGGACTGTTGGCTAAAGAAAAGCTCGCATGTCCCGCCTGCGGCAGAGAGGTTCAAGTAGACCACATTTTCTGTCCTCACTGCGGCAGAAAACTATAAGATGAGGTGAAAAGATGGAGAACACTCAAAAGCTTGGCTTAAAAAGTTTTTCAATAATCCTGCTAATTGCATTAGCCATAACAAGTTTGATTGTGGGAGGAATTGCAGGTTATCTAATTGGCAATTTGTATCTATCCGAAAGAATCAGCAATTTAGAGCATGAACTGTCAATCCTCAAACAGCAGGCTGCAAACCTTCAAACAATGCAGACCATCATTAATAACACGTACATTTTAGGAGAAAACATTTCACTTTCGGATTTATATGAGAAAGTTAAAGATTCCGTTGTAATAATTCGTGGTGTAATGATTCAATATGATGTTTTCCGCCGTCCATACTATACCCAAGTGCAGGGTTCAGGATTCGTCTACAATTTTTCAGGACAAATGGTTGTCATCACAAACTATCACGTAGTTCAAAATGCAATAAACTTAACAGTTACATTCATTAACGGAAATGGGTATGCGGCAACCGTTCTCGGTTCAGATCCCTACGTGGACTTAGCCGTGCTTTCAGTTAATGCGCCCCCATGCGAATTTAAACCCCTTGAAATTGTTAGTTCATCAACGCTGAAAGTTGGCGACGTTGTTGTTGCTGTAGGCAACCCATATGGGCTGGCTGGCTCCATGAGCATTGGCATAGTAAGCGCGCTTGGCAGAACAATAACTGAGGAGCAGACAGGCGGATACCTAATAGCCAACGTCATCCAAACAACCGCTCCATTAAACCCAGGAAACTCTGGCGGGCCCCTCTTAAACCCTCAAGGCCAAGTTGTCGGCGTTACAACAGCCATCGTAAGCGGCTCTCAAGGATTGGGCTTTGCAATACCATCCAACACAATCCTCCGAGAAATCGCCGATCTCGTAACCATGGGCTATTATAACAAGCATCCATGGCTTGGCGCTGCAGGAGTGGACATGAACTATGAAATAGCAAAAGCCATGGGCATAAACGTCACTTACGGGTGGCTTATAACCCAGGTTGCAAATGGGGGGCCAGCGGACAAGGCGGGCTTAAGGGGTGGAACCAAACGCGTCACCATTGATGGAGAGACCATAACTGTCGGAGGCGACATCATAATAGCCGTAAACGGAACAAGAATAATTGACGCAGACGCTCTTTCAACATACCTTGAAGAAGAAACAACGCCTGGACAGACAATAAACTTGACAATAGTTAGGGAAAGCCGAATATTGATGGTTGCGTTGACCCTTGGAACACGTCCATAACATCAAAACCATTCATTGCAAGCGCAGCTTATAGCATAAGTAGTAGGGGCGCTATTAACAGCGCCGTTATACTTGTCAGTTTCATGAATATGTTTAGGGATGGCCCTGCAACGTCTTTCAATGGGTCGCCTACAGTGTCGCCTATAACCGCAGCTTCATGGGTTGGCGTGCCCCTCATCCAGAATTTTCTTTCAACATGCTTTTTGGCGTTGTCCCATATGCCTCCGCCGAAGGTGAAGAAAGACGCTAGCAGAGCTGAAGTTGCCAGTCCGCCCAGCAGCATGGCGCCTAAAGCATATTTACCTAACACTAACCCAACTATGACTGGAGAGGCAACCGCTAAAATTCCGGGCATCATCATCCTTTTAAGGGCTTGTTTTGTGGCTACGTCAACGCACCGGGCATAATTAGGCTTGGCTTTCCCCTCAATTATGTCTGGGTTTTCTCTGAACTGCCTTCTAACCTCGTCAATCATTTGGTAAGCCGTTTTTCCAGCCGCCCCAATGGCAAGAGAAGAGAAGATGAATGGGAGGGCTGCGCCTAAAAGAAGGCCTGCTATGAATATTGGGTTTAAAACGCCTTGGCTTGCTTCATGAAGCTTCACCATTTCGCCGTATGCGGCGAAAATAACGATTGTTGAAACTGTCCCGGAGGCTGTTGCAAAGGCTTTTGTGTAAGCCTTCGTCGTGTTGCCTAAACCGTCAAGCTCCTCAAGGCTTCCACTGCACCTTTCATTTCTGGACATTTTAGCTATGCCGAGGGCGTTGTCGCATATCGGCCCGAAAGTGTCGCTTGACATTATGAAGCCTGCAGCCAAATCTGTTCCAAGGTTTGCTCCCAACACCCCGTAAAGGGAGCAGCCTGTAATTAAATAAGCGAAGACAATGGCGCCTAAAACGAATAGGATTGGCATAAACGGACTTTGGAAAGCGTAAGATAAGCCTGTCAAAACGTTTACGGCGGCTCCACGCTCGGAGGATTCAGCCACCCTCCGGACAACTCTACCATTGATCCCCATGTAATACTGCACGACAACTCCAACGGCTAGGCTCGCCGCTAAACCGCCGACAACACTGTAAAAGACGCTTATGTCTCCCAATGTGACTAAACAGGAAATTAAAGCGCCAAAAACACAGCAGAATGCAGTTATAAGAAGCCCCAAATTAAAGGTCACGACGATCCCTGTCCTCTTCCACACCCTTACGAAGAAAACGCCAATAACCGTCGCTAAAATTCCAGAAGCCCCTAGAAGCAATGGAAAAGCTACAGCGGTTATTCCAAGGCGACCCAGCAGCAAGGTGCCAAGCATGATCGCCGTGATATAATCATCGCTTAGGGACTCGAAGAGGTCTGAGCCTCTGCCCGCGCAGTCCCCAACATTATCTCCAACCAGATCAGCGATAACAGCAGGATTACGCGGATCATCCTCAGGTATATGCTGTTCAATTTTGCCTACAAGATCTGCTCCCATATCAGCTGCCTTCGTGAATATTCCACCTCCAAGCTGGGCGAAAAGCGCGGCAAGGCTTGCTCCAAATCCGAAGCCGACAATCAACGTTGGGTTTTGATAGAGCAGATAAAGGGCTCCAACCCCTATTAGGCTTAAGCCTACAACCGAAAGCCCCATGACAGCTCCACCGCTGAACGCTAAGGCGAATGCCCTCGATGAGGATGAACCAGCCGCGTTTGCTGTCCGCACATTCGCCTCAACAGCCACATGCAACCCTATATAGGCAGCCAATAGAGAAGTAACAGCGCCTAAAACAAACGTGACTGCAATTCTATAGTCAAAAATTGCAAGCGGAATAGTTAACAAGACAATAAAACCCGCGATTGTTTTGTATTGTCGCCTCACGAAAGCCTTAGTGGCTTCTCGAATATAACCAGCTATCTCAATCATTCTAGGGGTTCCAGCAGACTCTTTCAGGATGCCCGAAGCTAGGTAAGCAACAACAAGCATGGCGAAGACTCCAACCGCAAGCACAACACATATTAAGTCCATCTGTCAACGCAGCCTTAACCCCTTAAACCATGTTCCCACGCCAAAAGCAATTACAAGCATAAGCTTATAAACATATCACAGTAACACCGCACACTCCCAAAATGTGAAGCAAATGACCGTAATCCAAACAGCATTCACGAAATAAAACATCAACACCAATAGAAAAGCTTTTTAAGTGATGGTTAGCCCCTCACTTTTGGGCTAAAAGCGTTTAGCCCCATTAAGCTTAGAAGGAGGCGACTGGTTTGCCAAAGAAGGGAAAGAAGAAGGGTGAGGAGAAAAGTGAAGAGAAGAAGGCTGAAGAAAGTAAACCAGCAACAAGCACATGCACATAACATTCAGCTTAAAAATCTCGCAACTTCTTCCCCATTTTTGTTGCTTTGTCATTGAAAGATTTCAGTTAAAGATTTTGAAGGCTACGTAGGCAAAGAAGAAAACTATGCCAGTTGTTAGAAACACGTAAGCGAACCCTAATTTTTCAGCGAGGAATGGGCCTATGAAAGAACCTGTGGCCCCACCCACACCTACCAATGCGTTGAATATGCCTGCCTTTCCCTGAGGCAGAAGCTCCATGGACAACGCAAGTGTGGCAACGAGAAATAAGGCGTAAATGAAACCCATAAGAATCAATATTGTTGTTGCAAGGGCTACTCTGAATGCGAATGGTTGAATAGTGAGTATTAAGAGAAATGTTAACATGCTTCTAGAAATAGCGATTCTGTTTAAAGCAGATTTCTCCACGCTTCTATCTGAATTTCGACATGCCAAGAAGTAGCCTAAAATGCTTCCTGTAGAATTCAGCGCATACAAGGCGAAAACTAAACTCTGCGAGAGGGCTAATCCTTGAGAGAGGAAAACTGGCAGTGGAGTAAAAAGCATGCTTGTCGCCAAGGAGAAAAGGATTAAGCCACCGCAGAAAGCCTTCAAATTTTCCCTCTCGAGACTCTCATTTAAGAATAGTCCATCAAAGATTCTGCAAGCAACGGTTATCCCTTTGCATGCGAAGTCTACAGTCTTCTCCATCGCCACTAAGGCTCTCTCCAATATCAGAATGGGGTCTCTCACTAAAACGGTGGACAAAATGAATGCGGCCAAGTTTAGGCCACTGCATAAAAGCAGAGTGAAAACTGCTCCAATTCCAAGGGCTGACATGAAAAATCCTAAAAGCAGTCCAAAAAGCCACCCGATCTCTGTAAAGCCTTCATAAAGCGCGAAGGTTTTCTCCCATTCCTCACGCGTGTAAAGTTCGGCAATCAACACGTTTTTAGGAGGTTCATGGGCAACATGAAGAACAGACATAATGACATATAGAATTATCAGTAATTCAACATTCGATGTAAACGTGAAAAGGTATAGGATGATCGCCGAAGACAAAAATGATAGGAGGATAAAACGCTTATAACGCCTTGTTTTGTCGCAGATGTAGCCCCAAAAGAATGAGGCTGGAATAGCCAAGAACAGGGCAAGTGCGGACATTACGCCAATGTCGATAAGCGAGCCGCCAATCGCAATTACATATAATGGAAGAAAAACAGATAATAAACCGAAAGCCATTTCATGGAAGATAAAGCCCAAACGCCACATAACTAGATGGCTAACCAACGCACAATTAAAACCTTTACCTTTACACCCAAACATTGTAACGTAACGAAGCGTGAGTCTCCTTTTATGTTTCTAGGATCCGTGGCCGAAAATTTCCACAAGAAACACCACGTATAAGAAGAGTAGAGTTGCTCCTTCCTTCCAGCTTATCCTTTTGTTTGAAATAAAATACCATAGGATTAAAGATGCTATGAGGGCAAATGTGGCTAAGCCCGTGTAGGCTGCCATGTTCACTCTGAAATTTTGACCTATAAAAGCGACTCCGAGGATAAGCGTCACATCTATGAAGCAGCTTCCAACAATGTTGCCTAAAGCAAGCTCAACCTGCCCTTTCATGGACGATTTTAGGCTGTTTGCAAATTCCGGCAGGCTTGTTCCAAAAGCAACTATTGTGGCGCCTATCACCACATGAGGTACTCCCATCCATTCAGCAATGTATGAGGCTGAATCTATTATGAGGTATGCGCTTGCCACAACAACGATCACTCCAGCCATTGTTAAAAGCACATGGCGCTTCAGTTTTCCATCTTTTCGATGGGGAAGAGTTTCGTTTTCGTTTTTCTTCCTCTTTGAGAGTCTGTATATGTTGTATGCGAAGAGTGCTATGAGAATTACGCCTATCATCCTGCTTGCATATCCAATGTAGATGAGGATTAAGGGAACAATTGAAGCTGTGAAAAGCCCAAAGTAAAGCGTTTCCACCTCCTCCTTAACTGCAATGGATGCTTCCGAATTCTTTAAGGACACTATTAAAAATGCTGCCCCAAGTATGAGGCATATGTTCACAACATTTGAGCCTAAAGCGTTTCCAACAGCCACGCCTATATCTTCTACGCCTATTGCTGTTAAAACAGAAACGCTTAGTTCAGGCAACGTTGTAGTCATCGCAACAAGCATAAAACCTATAGTTGTCTTTCCCAAACCAGTTATCTCCGCAACTATAACAGCGTTATCAACAGCCAAATCGCTTGCACGATCAAGAATAAAAAGCGAAACCAAAAAGATAAGGATATTTCCAGCCAAACCAAACCACTCAAACAATTCAATCAACCCCAAAAATCAGTTTAGACATCATAAATCTTCAATGGGTGCAACATGTCTATCATCGCTTTCCCACATGTATAATTTCAACTGAAGGGTTTACCTCAAAAAGATAAAAGTTACGCCCAAAAACTCGAAAATATTTCAACCGCAACCCTTATTCGAGAAAGAACCCTGCCAAGCCTATATTCGAACGTCACAAATCTTAATTAACATCAAAAATCACCTAACAAATATCTTTCACAGCAATCTGCAAGCATAGCATAATTCTGTTAAGAGACGCTAAAAGAAATACGCTGTCATTTTAGATTTTAGGTGGAGGTTTTATTGGGCTTTAATTTTTGAAATTCAAGAAATGTTAAGGCTGAACCTAGTGTGAGAGCTAGCATTCCTGCTACGGGGTATGCTAGCCACAGCCCGTTTAGGCCAAGCAGATAGGGTAGTGTGAGGAGGCAGGGTATTAGAAATATGAATTGACGGGCTGAGGTTACAATTAGGGCTGATGTTGCCTTTCCTATTCCTTGGAAGAAGGCGCTTATTATCACTTCCGACATTGTTAGGAAGGTTATGGCAAAAATTTGTAGCGCGGATACACCTACGCTTAGGAATTCCGGGTCTGTGGTGAACAGCAACAATGTTTGTGTTGGAAAAAGCATGACCGCTACATACCATAATGTTCCCCATGCAAAGCCGACTGATATGGCTTTGACTACGATTTCGCGGATACGCTCTTTCTTTTGTGCTCCATAGTTGTATCCAACAAGCGGAACCACGGCTTGGCTTAAGCCTGTACAGAACGCAAAGTTCAGCCTGTTAATTCTGAATAGAACGCCTAGAACAGCTAATGGGATGGTTCCGAAGGAGGACGCTGCTATGCAGGCTAGTATTTGAGATATGGAAACGGCTATCATCCTCAAAGTGCTGGATGCTCCAACGCTGTAGATTTCAGTGATAGTTCTAAAATCTGGTTTGAAATAGGCGAGTTTAAACCTATATATGGTTTTAAACGCTAAATAAGGTGTTAATAGGGCTGATCCTATGGCGCGTCCTATCAGCGTTCCTAGTGCTGCACCGGCAATACCCAAGGCTGGGAAGGGACCAACTCCAAAAACTAGGATTGGGCTCCAAACTAGGTCGGCTATGTTTGATAAAATTAACCCTGCACTTGCAATGGCTGGGCTTCCCTGAGCCCTAACAAGCTCTGCAGCAACAACCAAAAAGAAGTCCACAGGCATAGAACACGTTTCAACAAACATGTAACTATAAGCGTAGGGAAAAACGTCTTCTGTCGCACCGAAAAGCCTAATCAAGAATCCCAATCCTAATAGGCAGATGAGAGTTGCTAACCCGCTCACAACAAAAAACAGTGTTATGCTGTTGCATACAGCCTTATTAGCTTCATCCCTTTTTCCGGCTCCAAGACGCCTAGCAACCAAAGAAGCGCTTCCAACAGCTATTCCAGCGCCTATAGCCCTATATATCGCCATTAACGGGCCAGCAACAGTCAAAGCGGCAAGTGCTTCCGTGCCGATGCGCCCGCACCATATGGCATCAAATAATTCGTAAAATGCTTCCCCCTCGTTGGCAATAATGGCAGGCACCGAGAAACGTGCCAAAAGCCTAGAAATTTTCTCCCTTCCCATAGCCTCGGCTCTCTGATAATCCAACCTCCTGCTCTCATCGCCCGCCAAACACTCCACCAGCAACAGCCACAAACATCTGCGGAAAGAAGCGCTATACAACAGCTTAACGTTTAAAACTTTCGCTTTGCCTATAAAGGCATCAACCTCAGCACCTTATTCAAGTGACATCTTTAAAAATTTCATAAGTCTTCAGTCGCGTTTCCATTAGCAGCGTCTAAAGATATTTCTTACCTTTTTAAAAGACCAACTTTTGTTAAAACTAAGAGTTTTTAGCGTGCCCGCCCATGAGCACGACGTCAAGACACGCTGCAAAGCGATTTAAGGTTCCACTTTTAAGTCTAAAGTTGTATGTTGGAGTAACCGTGTTCTTTTTTGTCGCTTATGTTTCAATGTTTATTATGTTTGCTTGAAGAGCTGGTATGATGATTTATTATTAGTTAGGTGTGTTTTATATGTTTAGTTCTTCTTTGGCTCGTTCTTTGAGCCTTTGGAGGGCGTATTCTATTGCGTGTGTTCTGTTGGCGAAGCGTTTGGAGGCTACGAGTTTGTCAATCCATGCTAGGAGCTCTTCGTCTAGGGCTATGCTTGTCTTTATTTTCCTCCCCATTGTTTACCTCATTTTGCTCTATTATACCGCAAAGTATTTAAGCAAATATGCTCTATTATACCCTATTGGGGTAGAAAAGAGTATATGGAAAAGACGGGAACAGAATTCATTGAGCCGAGAAAACACGATCTGCTTGAACGTCTTAGGGACTGCTTGGACGATGTTTGTGATCGCTTAGCTGTAAAGTTCGGTTTGTTTGATAGTGCTGGAAGGCCTAGGAAAGCTTTCATTGTGGATTCATTGCTGAGGTTTAGTTGTTTAGGTTGCTTGAGGAAGGCTTTGACGCAGATGCGTATGCGCGATGGTGTAGATTTACTTTACAGGGAAATCCACGATTTTGCAGTGAACCTCTTATCTGGAGCGTTGATGTGCTCTTTGGTGGGTGAAAATCTAAGAGTTTGCTGTGAGGGCCGTGGTGACTATGGAGTTGTCGACGTCGCGGTTAAACCCTGCGGCTTCGGAGCCATCATTGAAGCTAATGCGTCCTTAGTTGTTGTTGAGGTTAAGACTGGAAGGGGCATAAGCTTGGCGCAGCTTTTCAGGTATCTCATGGACCATCCAAACGCCATCCTCATAGTTTGGAGGGTTAGTATGCGCCAGGTTTTCACGTTAAAGGGTGAAAGCCTGGAAAACCTGCTCTGCATGTACATTTCCTCGGCTATAACAAGGGGATTAAAGTTGCTCAACGGTGAAGTGGCAGGCTGCAATCACAGTCTAGACTTCAACGGATCCGCTGCAGTAAGCAACCCACAGAAAATCCTTGACGGTTTCTTCGAAGGCCTAGCTGAAAGCCTTCCAAGAGCCGTCTCAGCTGTTGTTGAAGCCTTAAGGGAGGTTGGCGCGTGCAGGTTGAGGTGAGACGAAAAACGCTTTTGGAAAGCATTATTGAGACCATGCCAGCCCCTTTAAAAGAGGCTTATGACGCGGTTCCAAGGAAGAACTCAGCGGCCCACGAGATATTGAGGCTCCATGTTGCCAAATACCTATGGGACAACGGATACAGGGACATAAGCTTCGAAACGTCAGTTAACTGCGGCTATGGAGAAAGCATATGCGTTGACATTCACGAGAGAACGCTTGGGCTCTTTGTTGAATGCGAAAGAGCACCCGACAAGAAAGCAGTTAGCAATAGGAGGAGGGCTATCATGGACGTTTATCCTACAGCCAAGTTTGTGCTAGCCACACAGGATAGGATGGGCTGGAAAGCCCTAAAACTTGCGGGTGTCGCCGATGAAGTTTGGGTTGTTTGCCGCGACGGACGTGTGTTGACGCCTACGGAATGGGCTGAGGAAAGGAGTAAGACGCTTAAGTCCATACTCAACAGCGTTGAACTTGAGGGTTACATGAACTTTTACAGGCAAGCCGAAGAGGACTACCAGAAGTTCAAGAGGCTTAGCAGCGAGGAAGACCTTTACTGGAGGCAAATCCTCACGCTTGTCTGCATGAATGTCAGCCAGTTCCAGGCTGAGTGGCTTAATAGTGTAAGCATTAGAGGCGTATGGGACAAGCATATAGAAGATGCCAGAAAACGCATGGAAGATGCAAAAACCAAAATCATCTCTAAAGTTATTGAGCTGCTTGACGCCATATTGGCACTGTCATCCCCCTACAGGATCAGACTCTTGGATAACGCAACCATAACCATAGAGGTTGACTGGAATGCATGGCAGTGGCTCGGCTGGAAGGACTACCCTGCTAAGGAGCCGGAAGCCGCCCTCCAATACCAAATACTTGAGGAAAACCTCAAAAAAGAACTAAAAATCGCAACAAAAGATTTAAAACAAAAATTAAAGGGCAGCCCAGCCATATTAAAGCAGAAAATTGAGCGAGATCGCATCATAGAGCAGCTGAAGAGGGACATGGCTGAAATTGAAAGCGCCCTTCCATTGCTGGCGGAGAAAATCCGTACAGCGTTGCTGCAACCCAAAGTACAATAGTCTAAAACAGACGCCGCGACCTCACCCCATGCGGAACTTGGCCACCATAAATGTAAGTCGGTTTATTTGGCTTTCCATCTACTGGTGTTGTGTACGGCTAATGGATGGTTTAGGAACCTCAACATACGCTTTGTCGTCTCATGTACAGGCTTGGGTGCTGGTTTGTTGCGTACACAGATCCTAACCGTTCATCAAAACAAGGGGTTTGCATGCTATGTATCGCTATGCGCTATGCACCCCTTGTAAATAAACTTCCTAACCCGATGTGACGCCTCCGAAAGCCTTGCGGCTTGAGCATCTGATGAGTGTATATGTTCTAAGTTGGAGTTACCGTGTTTCGAAAGGCCTTTCTGTTTTTAGGATTTTGTTTGCACATGTGGAGCTTCAACATTGGTCATGGAAAACGATTGTAGAGATGTTCCGGATGAGGAAAACGTTAGAAAGCTATCTATTGGAGAGAGACTTGAACGGTTGAATCATCTGGTGAATGTTTGGTAATGCATAAAAGGAGATTGTTGAAGGTTCGAGGCGAGGATGGAATGGATAAATAAAAGGGTGCATTTTTGTGCATTATCGAGCAGTTTTATGAGCTATTTATCGCATTAAAACTTCCTTTAATTTAAGGAAGGTTTCTTCGCATATACTGCGCGTTTCTGGCTTGTCATCCACAAGGATAAGTGGCGTTGTAAACTTTTCAAACTCCTTAACTTTTTCAGGGTGTATTATTTCAGCCCACCGCCTATTATTCTTCAGGTTTGTGACAATAATCAGTAAGGGGAGCTTAAGCTTAGACGCAGTACGGATCTCAGTGCCTATATCTTCGCTATTTATTGTTCGTTGCCTGTTTTTCTCAGAGAGACTATATGCTTTATGAGCGCCCACGGCAACACGCTTACCATTCCATATGAGTATATAGTCAGGCTGGCCAACTCCGTAATATTCTTCAACTTCAAATCCCATACTACGAAGGATATTGGCCGTTTCACGTTGGGCTTCGTTTCCCAGTCTCCTGCTCGCTCTTCCATCTGCTTCTGTCAACTTAACTCTTACTTCTTCAAACTCCTCCTTGGGAGACCTTTCCAGCCCCTCCAACCTTCTGGTGTACTCTTCTTTGAGCAGCGTAACTTCTTCTAACTGTGCATTCAACAACTCAAGTTTTTGAACTTCCTCATGGTACAATTTGATTATATCGTTATAACAACTAAGCATCTTATTTATCTGCGATAAAGCCGTAAAGATTCCCTGTAGCATCCCGTTGATTTCTTTCTGTTGGACGCTAAAGTTTTCGCCTGCTTTATGAATTTTTTGCAGGGCAAGATCAATTATGCTCTGAATGCTTGCTCGTGTATCCCTCAAGCTTTCCAGGATTCTTATAGAAATGTTATGGGCTATATTATTCGCAACTTCGCTAACGTTCTCTTTTATCTTCGTAATAAGGTCTTTTTCCTTGACAACATCTTCCAAGCGTATCTTTGCCCCCCTCCTGACAGCTGCTACGCCAACTATTACGGAGGAAGATACGGCAAAAACACCTGCAACAATCGTTCTAAAGACATGGCTTTGAACATAAACCTCCAAGAGTAGGAACGTAGCCAAGTAAGCCAGCGTAAAGAGGGATATTGCTTGAAGAAGTCTTAAAAAACCAAGAGATTTCGCAGGCAAAAAGGCTCTAAAGGATAGCCAATTAATATCTACAATAATGCTAAGTGTGAGAGTGAGAGCGGAGATAAATAGCGTAAAGGTCATCTGATCCATTTTTGTAACTTCCTCTCTTTACGAATAGCATCCTTACCTACTTCTATCATCCTAACGATATAGGGCCTCTGTTGATCATCTGTCCTTAGTAAGCCTATCCTGTGGTTTACTAGCCGCTCAAGGTTTCCAGTATCGCTCTGGACTGTTACTTCTATCATGCGAGAGTCTGCCATAAAAACGAGAGTTGTGGTTCCGTCACCATTGTCTTTCACTGCCATGAGATGCCCAATAATTTCTTCCCAGCTCCCCAGCTTCATGTTAACCCCTAGAAAATGGCAAAGACCAACCAAAAAATCTACAATTAGAAAACGAGCTTCTAAATTTAGAATTATTTCCTTGCTTTCTTGAATAGCAGATCAAATGGTCTTACGATGTGCATATTCGCAACTGCGAGATAGACCGCTATGAGGAGAGTCCATATGAAGAGCAGCGGCTGCCCGCCAAACTCATAAATGAGGAAACTCTCTAGGAGGATTATGCCCGAGGCTAAGAGGTTAAGCAAAGCTACCTTTTTAAGGTTGATAAGGGGTTGTAGAAGGTTCCTGGTCTTACCCGTAGGCTTGTAGTATCCTCCCTCAACGGTTATGTAACCATCGTTGATTAACCCCTCTATATCAAGGCTCCAATGGCCTCGGCTTTTGTAGCCTATGGTTCGTATGACGCTTGCAGGTACAGAGGGGGCGCATCTAATCTTACCAAACCACACGAGATAAGCCAGAAGCCTACCCTTACTATGAGTGAGAACACCTTTCTCATATCTCTCCACACGGGTCACCAGATATCTAAATAGAGCGCTGGAAAATACTTAACTTTAATGTAGTCCAACCTTGTTATAAGCCAATGTTATTGAGTGGAACAAGTCTATGGAAGAAGCGAAGGGGCAAAAGTGGCTAGAGATCGATGACTTAAAAAGGATTTTTCTTTCTGACTCGTACGTAGAAGAACTTAAGGAATTGAGCCGTTATGGTGTGCACATCAAACAGGAGCGTCCTATGTGCTATATTTTGGCAAAACATTTGTACAAACAGGGTTTCGATGTTATTCTTGAAAAATCTCAAGGAAAGAATTATTGGTACGATCTAGTTGTAAATGGAACTACAATTGAAATAAAATTCTATTACGAGTCTGATCTTAGAAATAGACTTGAAAAAGAGATGAATAAGAACCAATGGGACATTGATAAGCTTCTATTCACGCTTAACTCCTTAAAAAGGGAGCACAAGTCTTATAGTTGGAGTATGACGCTATCTATACTCGAAGATGTGTTAAATAAGGCTCCGGACATTTTCATTTTGACCATTTTGTCTCGCGATTTGAGAAAGAAAGTGCATGATTTGCCTATGGAATACATATGTTGGGGCGAGTACGAAATAAAATACAATGAGAAATATGGTTTTAATAATAATCGTTCATTTAACTTACTGGAGAGATTTCTTGAAGGTATTAATGTAAAAAGAAACTTCAAATTAGACTACGCCAGAATAGATATAAACACTCTTTTTCCTTCAGCATATCACCTTTACTTTTGCGATTTTAGGAAGGCGAAAGATTAGATACTTATATTCCTTCATGTTCCTGCTTGCTCTGCAACGATGTTATAAAGCAATATTTACCAGTAAATTAATGCTGAAATCCCACCCCCCGCACCTCATCGGAACCTACGGTTCCGATGCCTCCCTTAGATTTTGCTATGTGGTGCACTTCTAAAGTCTTTCAATCATTGTGGTCAGAAAAGTTAGATAATATATTTTAGGGTAATGGGGGATAACATAAAGAATAGGTTTTAATTTCGCCGTTTATTTCATGTATCTTTTAAGTGCTGTTTTTACGTCAAGACCTTCATGAACTATGCCGCATAGCACTTGAACCATCTTTGTTGGGTTCTCATGTTGGAAAACGTTTCGACCAGCTGCTACACCTGCAGCACCGGCGCGTATAGCGCCGTACACCATGTTACAGAATTCTTCGTCTGTATTTGTTTTCGGGCCTCCGGCCATGACTACGGGCACCGGACACCCTTTAACGACTTCCCGGAAGGTTTCCATGCTTCCAGTATAATTGGTCTTGATGATATCTGCACCTAACTCTGCGCCTATTCTTGCAGCATGCTTAACAACGTCGACATCATACTCGTTTTTTATTTTTTCACCTCTAGGATACATCATCGCAAGAAGGGGCATGCCCCAATCCTCGCATATTTTTGCAAGCTTACCTAGAAACTTAAGTTGTTCGGATTCAGTCCTAGAGCCGACGTTTATGTGGACTGAAACCGCATCCGCGCCGAATTTAATAGCCTCCACTACATCAGCCACCTGCACTTTTGCATTTGGATCTGGCCCTAAGGCGGTGCTGGCAGACAGATGCATGATTAGGCCTATATCCTTTCCATAGCCCCTGTAACCTGCTCTAATCATTCCTTTATGTAGAAGTACAGCGTTAGCTCCTCCTTCGGCAACCTTGTTAACCGTATCTTTGAGGTTTTCTAGACCCTTAATTGGACCTAATGTTATCCCGTGATCCATTGGAATTATCACAGTTTTTCCAGTGTTTCGGTTCATTATTCTATCAAGCCTAATTTTTTTCCCAATTTCGGTCATAACGTCAAACCTCATATAATCCGCAGTCCCTTTACAGATAAATTTTTGTTTATAACGTTAGTTCAAATTATCGGTTTCTATCCAACAAGACAAAAAACAGCGTCCAAGCTCTTGATGCAATAACCCTTTTTAGGATTAATTTACGGTAAATAGTGATGTAGGTTAACCGCACTATTTCAAGCGGCAAATGCTGGTAGAAGAATGAACGCTATAATCAAGCGAATAGCTAAACAGCGCGTCCAGACGCTATTCCACTCAGCCATTGAAATTCATAAAGAAGATCCACAATTGGCTCAGCATTATGTGGATATAGCACGTCGAGTGGCCATGGCGGCAAAGGTTCGCTTGCCAACTGAGTATAGGCGCATGGTTTGCCGACACTGTAAAGGCTTTATCCTGCCCGGTACCAGCTGCCGTGTCCGCATAAAGCAGCGAAGGGAGCCCCATGTAGTTATCACATGCCTCAAATGCGGCAGACATATGCGCATTCCCTTGAAAAGGAGGGATAAACGGAACGAGTAAGCTGACTCCGGCAATGAAACGTCGCATAAAAAGAGAATTTAGCCGCGAAAAACCTACAGTGTGGATTGGCAAAGAACAAGTCTCAGATGAACTTATAAAGGAAATTGAAAAACGGTTGGAACAAAGAGAGATCGTCAAGGTTAAGGTTTTAAGGACATCCTTAAAAGAGGCAAAAACAGCCGAAATTGCAGCGAAAATTTCTAAACGCATAGAAGCTGAGTTGGTTGAGGTCAGAGGACACACTTTTATCCTTTACAAACGTCGAAGAAAACCATCAGAAAAGTGAAAGCCTTTATATTAGGCTTGTTGAATTACAGAAGGAAGCAAGCGAGGCAAAGAAAAGTTGCCAACACCACATGATGTCCCAGCACAAGAATTCATTCAAAAACTAGCTTACTATATAAAAGGGAACATAGACGAAGTAAAACCCCCTCCATGGGCGAACGTGGTGAAAACCGGTGCCCACGTACAGAGGCCCCCTGAAAACCCGGACTGGTGGTATATACGTTGCGCGTCCTTATTACGGAAGATCTATACACATGGGCCGATAGGCATTGAACGGCTACGCGCTGAGTACGGCGGGAGAAAGGATTTTGGAGTTAGACCGGAACACGCTGTTAAGTCTGGCGGCGCAATAATAAGGAAGGCCCTTCAACAGCTTGAAGAAGCAGGTTTAATCGAAAAATACCAGAATAAAGGAAGACGAGTGACAAAGGAAGGGCGGAGACTTCTTGAGGAAATAGCTGAGGACGTAATGAAGGACCTGATAAAAAGAATGCCAGAACTGGAGAAATACCGGGCGAGTGAATAGACAATGTCGGAAGAAGAACTTGAGGAACTCCGCCAAAAAAAGCTTCTGGCTTTACAGCGGAAACTTGCTGAGGAACAAAGGAAAGCTCAAATGGAACAACAGCTTGAACTTCAGAAACAAGCAATCTTGAAAAGCATTTTGACACCTGAGGCACGGCAACGACTTGCAAACCTTAAGCTTGTAAAGCCAGAGTTTACAGCTCAGCTTGAAATGCAGCTAATTCAGCTTGCCCAAGCTGGGAGACTGCCAATCCCGCTTACAGATGAACAACTTAAACAGATTTTGGTTCAGCTGCAATCTCACAGAAGGGAAATAAGAATAAGAAGGTTGTAAGAATGGCAAGGTTTAAACCTCCGGCAAAAAAGAGAAGGTTGGCAAAGGCTGGAAAAGTGAAAAGAGCCGTTCCAACATGGGTTATTGCCAAAACTGCTGGAAAATTTAGAACACACCCCAAAAGGAGACACTGGAGAACCAGAAAAATAAAGGCCTAAGGTGGAAAATATGAAATTTGAAGAGGAAAACAGAGGAAAAGTGGATGAACTTGCTGGAAAGGTTGAAGAAAAGGCCTTAGAAGAGGAAGAGAAAGAATCAGAAGTAAAAAAGGAAGAAGTCGAGGGTGTCGAAGGGAAAGAGGGGGAAGAAATCAAACCGTCAGCAAAGGAAGAAATAGAAAAAGAAATTGTTGAAGAAAGATTTTACACAATCCCGTTAGGAAAAGCATGTATTGTACCCCCAAACAAAAGGGCACCCAAGGCCATTAGGATAATACGTGATTTTATAAAAAGGCATATGAAGCTGGAAGCTAAAGGAGAGGAAGATGAGGCAGAACCTAAAAGGGTCATCATAAGCAACGAGGTAAACGAAAGAGTTTGGAGTAGAGGTATTGAAAAGCCTCCTCGGAAAATCCGTGTTAGAGCTGCAAAAGATAAGGATGGAAATGTTACGGTTTATTTGGCTGAAGGAGACTAAGCTTGGCGATTTACCTTACAAACCTCTTTGGAAGTGCAAGCATAGGGGTATACGCATTAGCTACTGAAAAAATGCTCATAATTCCAAAATTTGTGCCCATCAAAAAGGCTGAAAGACTGGCTGATTGGCTTAAAGTTGAGTTGGTTCACACAAACATAGGCGGCTCAGTTTTGGTTGGGGCATTAGCGTGTGCAAACTCGAATGGAGTATTATTGCCCCACTATGTGAGAGACGAAGAAATTGAAGCAATAAAGTCTGTCTTTGAAGGGAACATAACGGTGATGGAAACAAAAAAGACAGCCTACGGAAACATGGTTTTGGCGAATGACTACGGGGCTATCGTAGATCCAAGACTTAAACAGTCAGAAATCAAAAAAATCTCAGACGCTTTAGGCGTTGAAGCAGTTCCAAGCGAAATCGCCCAACTTCCATATGTGGGCGCCCTAGCCGTTGCAACTAACAAAGGAATTTTGGCACACCCATTATTGAAAGATTCCGAAAGAAAACTTTTGGAGGAAGTGTTAAAAGTACCTGTTGATGTTGGCACAGTCAATTGCGGCATACCATATGTGGGAACCGGACTTATCGGGAATAGTCATGCGGCTGTTGCTGGTTCCCTAACAACAGGTCCAGAAATGTTTATAATTGGACATGCCTTGGGTGTAATGAAGGAAGATGAGTGAAGTGAGAGTTTTCAGGATCATAGGTGAAATTCGAAAACCGAACTGGCAAACACCCTTCGAAAAAGAAGTAATAGCTATTAAGCCCGAACACGCTGTTGAAAAAATCTACATGGAACTGGGCAGCAAACACCGTGTTAAACGGTTTCAAATAAAAATCAATGAAGTGAAAGAAATAGCCCATAACCAGGTTGAGGATCCCTTAATAAGAAAACTTTTGAGTGGAGAAGACAAAATTGGCGAGTAAAGTTGAAGATGAATTAAGAAGACTCAGTGTTGAAATGCGCATCTTGGAACAGACAGCTGAAGCCTTGCAGGCCAGAATAAACATGGTGAACGCTGTCATCGCAGACTTGACCTATGCAAACATGACGCTGGAAGGGCTAGAAAAACAGAAAGAAAACACAGAACTTCTAATTCCCATAGGGGGAAACTCTTACATAAAGGCGAGGCTTGAAACTTCAGATAAGGTTACAGTGGGCATAGGCGCAGGCGTTTCCGTTGAAAAAACCATACAAGAAGCTAAGGAGATAATCAGAAAAAGGCTTGAGGACATGGAAAGAAGCAGAGCCTCACTTCAGCAACAATTTTCACAGGTTATAGATAGAATCAACGAGGATAGGGAGCGCTTTGAAGAACTGGCAGCAGAGTTGAGGAAGGAGTCCCCCGCCGATAATGTTTGAGAAACTTAAATCCGGCTTCAGCAGTTTAGTAAATAAAATCACAACCACCGAGCTTAAGACAGAAAATCTTCGTCCAATCCTTTCGGAGTTTAAGTTAACCCTAATAGAGAATGATGTAGCGGTGCCGGTGGCAGAGCGAATATGCGATGAAATGGAAAAGCGTCTCGCTGGACTGCAGATTAAACGACTTGAGGATAAAAGGAAAATTGTGGAGCAAAACCTCCGCGAAGTGCTTCTTGAAGTGATGCGGGCAAACAACGAAATAGACTTGTTGAAGGCTATTGATGAGAAACGCCGAAGAAACGAACCGTTCGTAATAGTCTTTGTTGGGATAAATGGTACTGGAAAGACAACGACTATCGCCAAAGTTGCACATATGCTAAACAAGAAGGGCTATACGGTTGTGCTAGCCTGCAGCGACACTTACCGGGCTGGTTCAATCGAACAATTAGAAACTCATGCCAAACGATTGGGAGTTCGAGTGATAAAACATAAGTATGGCGCAGACCCAGCTGCGGTAGCATACGATGCTATAAACCATGCAAGAGCCCATGGAATCCACGTTGTCTTAATTGACACTGCTGGGCGGATGCAAACAAACAGAAACCTCATGAATGAGCTTGCAAAAGTTAAGAGGGTAGTGAACCCAGATTTAACCATTTTAACCGTTGACGCTTTTACTGGGAATGACGCTGTCATGCAGGCGGAAGAATTTCACAAAAGTGTCAGCATAGATGCTACAATATTGACAAAAGTGGATGCAGATATTAAAGGTGGCTCAGCTCTAAGCGTGACCTATGTAACGCAGAAACCCATAATATTTGTTGGAACTGGCCAAAAATACGACGATTTAGAAGAGTTTAGACCGGAAAAATTTGTGGATATGATACTGAAATAGTTCCAAAGGTTGTTATCGCTTGTTGTTAAATGTTAAGCGTAATCTTTTGGAGACTTCTTCAAACCCTAACCTTTTGAATAATGCTAAGGAAGGAGCATTGCGCGAGTAAACGTCTGCTTCAACACATTCTACGCCCTTGTTTTTGAACCACTCAAGCATAGCCCTTATCAGAGCCTTGCCTACGCCGCGTCGCCTATATGATTTTTCCACAAAACAGTCGCAAATATATCCTCTTTTAGCTTTGTAAGACCAAGGTTGACTAACCCAACCAAGAGAATATCCAACAACTTTTCCTTCAACTTCAGCTACAAAGACCACGGTATTTTCGCCCTTAATGTTTTTGAGGATCCAATTTGGGTTCTGAAATTCGCTAGGCATAGGCGAGACCATGGAATCCATAGCGCTTTCATCCCTTCCAAGTTTTTCGGATAACCTAACGATTTGTTGTAGATCTTCTTCATTGGCATGGCGAATTCTTATGCCAGCAATAGTAATGCTTACTTCCTTACCCAGTTTGCTTGGTGACATAAAATTACCGCCCAATTCCCATTCGGTTATCATATTATTATTTAGCGTTTATCCTCTTGAGAATTTCACGTTGCAGTTCAGGATGGGTTAGGTCTTCTTCTGGGTCAATGAACTTTATCCTAAATTTTTTGTCCATTTCAGCTGAAAGTTTCGGTTTGCCAAGCACTTGAAATCTGAATAATGCGGATTTATACCAGTTTATCCCTGGGTTTTTACATATATCAAAACCTAGATGGTGGGCAAACTCTTCATAATTTGCAGTGCCATAATCCATCGGGTAAACGGAGAACCCTTGAATGATGTCGGTGACAACGCAGTTCATCCTTGCTAATAGTTTTTGAACAGCCAGCCACTTTTTAAGTGAAGCTTCATAAAGGGTTAAACCAAAATATCCAACACCATTTTCTTTTAGACAATCAATGCCACGCAAAATGAACGCCTTCAAGCCAGACGATGTCTCGAGAGGCTCAGAGGAGAACACGTCAAACCTTCCCCGCAACTCGTGGGGCAACGGGTCAGCAACATTATACGCTACATATTCTATGTTAAAGCCATGGTCTTTGCTGACTTTTTTAATAAACTCGCCAAGCCTCTCATCAATATCTAAAACTGTTATGTTTGACGGAAGCCCAGCCAAGGCTAAGGCTATGCTAAGTAGGTCATCATCGCCTATTAAGGCTATACTTTTGCCGTCTAGGTCGCCATAATAATGCATAAAAGCTGCCCTTGCAACAACATCTCTCTCAAGCATGTAACCCTGGAAAAAATCAAGTCTTGGTTGAGGTCTTTTCTCGGCTATTCGCTTAAACTCTTCAAGGACTTGCTGGAACTTCGCCTCTAGAATTATTCGCTTACCAAGGCAGTGTGGACAGATTTCAGCGCTAAATTCTAGGCTTCTCGGGTTAACTTGGCGTTTCCCGTCTTCAGTTAGATAGAAACCGTTTACACCTGCAGTAATAAGTCCTTTCGCATCAAGGTTTTTAAGCGAAAGCACAAAATCCTTCAAAGGGCTGTTAACTTTGTCAAGCAATTCCCAAAATGTTTTTCTTGAAACGGCAAGTTCACGCAGGATTTTGGTTTCTACCCTCTCCAAGAACAGCCCTCCTAATAACGCGTTTCTCAACTTTTTTAGGTTGAAACTCTTCAAGCAACAGCTCGAAAGCATTTAAGGCGGGACCATCATCTCCACACGTGAAAATGTCCAACGCTACATAACCATATTCCGGCCATGTGTGAACACTTAAGTGAGATTCACTTAGAAGGTATATGGCAGAAACTCCATGAGGCTCAAACTGGTGGAAACTTGAAGAAACAGCATGTAAGCCAGATTTAGCAACTACCCTATCTAAAACCACCCGGAGATCTTCTACTCTGGATATCTTTCGGGGATCCACGCCCCGAAATTCGGCGATAATGTGGATGCCCATAGCGAACACCCAACATTATCGTCGAACTTCGGAAGCCCCAAACATGCGCTACGTGATATTTGAACGCACTATGCATACGTCTTTCTATCCTCTAAATTGAACCGCAAAAATTCTTATATATAAATTTTTTGGGAACAGCAAATGGTGCTAATATTTGTTGAGAAGCTTTAAGAGGATAGCCTTTGCCGAGTGCAACCTATTTTCGCTTTGCTCATATATTATGGAGTTGTGGCTTTCGATAACATCAGCGCTTATCTCGTAACCTCTGTGAATTGGCATGTCATGCATTATAAGCGCGTTGCTTCCCTGCAGCAGTTCCTTATTCACTTGGTAGGGCATCATGAGTTTGATGCGTTTCTCTTTTTCAGCGGCATATTTCGGATCGTTGAAAAACTCCATGTCGATCCATGTATCTGTATATACAAAGTCCGCATCCTTCACTGCTTGTTTAACATCAAAGGTCACCTCATACAACCCAGTTTTCTTAGCTTCTTCAAGAAGCTCATCATCTCTTGAAGGTTCATTAAAGATCGGCGTCACTGTAACTATTTTTACACCAGTTTTTGTGCATCCTTCAATCAGCGAGTTGCAAACATTGTTATGCACACCAACGTAAACAAGCTTCAGACCTTTCAGTTTACCTTTCTTTTCTTTCATTGTCATGAGGTCGGCTATGGCTTGGCTAGGATGGTACTTTTCGTCACACCCGTTTATTACTGGGACCTTTGAAGCCTTAGCCATGACCTGCAAATCAGCATTCCGGATAAGTCTCGCCATGATGCAGTCGACGTTACGTGACAAATATTGTGTTTCATCATAAATATCTGCTATTGTAAAGTTTGTAGTTCTCCAATCAATGTAGAGCGCGTGCCCCCCAAGCTGGGTCATTGCAACTTCAAAAGAAACTCTAGTTCTCGTTGAAGTCTTCTGGAAAATCATAGCCAAAGACTTGCCTTCCAGCGCTTTCCGGTATTTTTCTGGATTACGCTTCACCTCGATAGCCTTATCGATTATTTCTATAAGTTGATTTCCAGACAATTCCTTGAAATTGATTAAGTGCATTTTACCAACCACACATGAAACGAGAAGCGCTCTACATTTTACAGCTGTTGCAAAATTTATAAAAACATTTTTCTTGATTGCGCGTGTTTAAGCAGATGGGAAGAACATGATTCTATTAGTTGCGTCCAAAAAGGATCAGGCCAGCATAAACATTGCAAAACAGATTATTGAAAACTACTCTTTTGAAAACCGAACTTGGAAAAATGGAGAAACGCAAGTTTATGTTGGTAGAGAGGGCAAACAAGAGATCACGTTGATAATAATAAATGAAGAGCTTGTTTACGCTCAAAACGTAACAGATTTTTCACTCGCTCCTGAACTTATAATCTTTCTTTCGAGGCACAGTAGCGAAAGTGGGATCCCCACTCTTTCAGTACACACTCCTGGAAATCTTGGAAAAGCAAGTCTAGGGGGGATTCCGAGAAGGCTTTCAATTTCACCGGCAAACGCCATGAGAACAGCCTTGAAAGCCATGGCGCAGCTGGTGGGAAATAGAGGCCTAAGCTATAAAGTCTCCTATGAATGTACACATCACGGCCCTTCTTTAGATAGACCAGCGATGTTCGTTGAATTAGGCAGTTCACCGAAACAGTGGGCAGATCACGCTGCAGCAAAAGTAATAGCCAACGCAGTAATGGAAACGATCGCAAGTTTTGGTAAAAGTGAAGCTCAAGCAGCGTTGGGTATCGGTGGGCCTCACTACAACGAAAAATTTACAAAAATTGCTCTGGAAAATAACATAGCTTTCGGACATGTAATTCCAAAGTATGCTGTTTCAGAAGTTGACGAGGAAATTTTACGCCAATGCGTGGAGAGGACCCTTGAAAGGGTTGAAGTGGCACTGTTAGACTGGAAAGGCATAAGGGGAGAAGACAAACAGCGTCTTATCGGAATGCTTGAAAACCTCAACTTGAAAATCCAAAAAGTTTAATCATAAATTACAGAAAAGTTAATAGAAATGCAAGTTAACTATCAAAGCATTGCTGGTAAGTGGAATGGGGTTAAGGTCTTTCCTTGAACAATGTGTTAGAACACTAAAATTGGCAGTTAAACCCGGAAGAAGCGAGTTGTGGCTCTCAATAAAGATATGCTTTTTAGGCATAAGCGTCATTGGAATCATAGGCTTCATCATAAAATTGTTAACAGCCCCACTTTCGCAACTACTTTAAAACTTTGAGGAAGCAAAGCCATGGAAAAACCACCAACAAAAATTTTTGCTGTAAGAATAACGACGGGACAAGAAAGAAACGTAGCTAAACTCATTGCCGCAAGAATTGAAATGAACCGAATACCAGTAAAAGCCATCTTAGTCCCAGACACCCTTAGAGGATACATCTTTATGGAGGCTGAAAGTCCCCACTTTGTGGAGCAAGCAATAACCGGTATCAAGCATGTGAAGTCAAGAGTCCCAGACTTCGTAAACTTTTCAGAAATCGAAAAATACATTGTCAGAAAACCGATCATTGAGGAACTAAACGAAAACGACATCGTAGAAGTTACGGGAGGCCCATTCAAGGGAATGCGCGCCAAAATAACACGCATCGACAAAACAAAAGAGGAGGTAACCTTAGAACTTCTTGAGGCCACGTTTACTCTTCCAATAACTGTTCATGCAGATTATGTTAAACTTGTGGAAAAGGCAAAAACGTAAAAGGTGAAAACATTATGAGTGAAAAGAAAATTGTGGAACTACTTGTAAGCGGAGGACAGGCCACGGCTGGCCCACCGTTAGGACCAGCTTTAGGGCCTTTAGGCGTAAACGTCATGGCAGTTGTGAACAAAATAAACGAACTCACAAAAGACTATGCCGGAATGAAGGTCCCAGTAAAGGTTATTGTGGACCCAGAGACGAAGCAGTTTGAGGTTAACGTTGGAACTCCAACAACTTCAGCCTTAATTGTAAGCGAACTCAAAATTGAGAAGGGTTCTGGAAACCCGAAGACACAGAAAGTCGGCAACCTTTCGATACAGCAACTCATTCGAATAGCAAAGATAAAGCGTCAAGAGTTACTGTCAAGAACATTGAAGGCTGCAGTCAAAGAAGTTCTCGGAACGTGTGTTAGCATGGGCGTTACAGTTGAGGGAAAAGACCCAAAGGAAGTTATAAAGGAAATTGACGGGGGAAAATACGACGGAATATTCACTGAAAATGAATCCTAAGAGAATCTTTTTATAATGGCTTAATAATCCATCAATGGCGCGGGGCTTCAACAAAATGTCTATAGAGTCTAAGATGCTGTTAACTGCCGTGAAAGAAGCGAAAGAAAAAGCTGGAAAAAGAAATTTCACTCAGTCAGTGGAGCTCATAGTGACGTTGCAGGACATAGACATGAAATCTCCAGAAGGACGACTTCAAGAAAATATTGAATTGCCCTACCCACCACCGGAAAAACCCAATAAAATATGTGTATTTGCCACAGGAGAGCTTGCTCTTAGAGCAAAGAAGGCTAACGCAGATTTAGTGATTGACAGAGCGGAGCTCGAAGCCCTTGCAGGCAAGAAAAAGGAGATGCGGCGAATTGCCAATGAATATGAATTTTTCCTTGCTGAGGCACCGTTAATGCCTCTCGTTGGCAAAGTTTTCGGCGCTGTTTTGGGACCTAGGGGAAAAATGCCTGTGCCAGTTCCGCCCAACGCGGATATAGAGAGCTTACTGAATAAGTACCGGAGAACCGTTGTAATCAGAATGCGAAACCAGCCGGTTATCCAGTGTCGCGTAGGAACAGAAAACATGAAAGAGGAGGAGTTAGCGGAAAACATACAAGCCGTATTGAAAGTTGTTGAAGCAAAAATGAAAAGAGGAATAAAAAACGTTAAATCGATCCATGTGAAAACGACCATGGGAGCCCCAGCGAAGATTAAACTGTGAGCGTGGGGGAAAGCATCTGCCATCTCAATTAGTTTTACAGGAAAAAGCGACAGAAGTTGAAGAAATCTCAAAGCTCCTCAAACAATACAAAGTGGTGGGTGTAGCAAGTCTCCAAAAAGTCAGGGCCTCCCAATTACAAGAGTTAAAGAAAAAATTGGCGACAGAAGTTTATATGCGTGTCATAAAAAACACTTTGATGAAGAGGGCAATTGAAAACATCAAAGAAAAGCCAGAATTGAAGAAGCTAGAGAAATATTTGACAGGCCCAAACGTTTTCCTTTTCACAAGCATGAACCCATTTAGACTGGCAATGAATCTTGAAAAAGGCAAGGTCCGCATGATTGCAAAAGCAGGAGATACCGCATCCTTTGACATTGTTGTCCCCGCTGGAAACACTGGACAGCCGCCTGGACCGATAATAAGCCAGCTGAATGCTGTTGGTTTGCCGACGAGGATTGAGGCAGGAAGCGTCTGGATAACCAAAGACACTTTAGTTGCCCGTAAAGGAGAAACAATTTCAGAGAAACTTGCAAGTGTCCTGTCCAAACTTGGAATAAAGGCTGTTGAGGCAGGGCTAATACTTAAGGCTGCGTATGATGACGGCTTAGTTATAGAAGGAGAACAGCTTAGCATAAACATAGATGAAATAAAAAAGCAATTTGAAAACGCTCATAGGGAAGCTTTCAAACTTTCGCTAGGCATTGCTTACACGACAAGAGAGAACATACGGACATTATTGCAAATCGCTCATCAAGAGGCTTATGCCCTTTCACTTGGCACTGCCATCCCGACAAAAGAAAACATAAAAGACCTTATTAGAAAAGCGCATATGGAAATGTTAAGTTTAAGTATGAGAATTCCCAATTTGGAAGGAGGATTCAAACAAACTTAAAAAGGTTAAAATAGTTGAAAGTAGAGGTGAAAAGGTATGGAATATATATATGCTGCGATGCTCCTCCACAAGGCTGGAAAAACAATAAATGAAGAGAACCTAACACAGGTTTTAACAGCCGCTGGAGTTAACGTTGACGCCGTTAGAGTCAAAGCACTGGTTGCATCCTTGGCTGAAGTAAATATAGATGAAGTTATCAAATCAGCTCCAACAATGATGGCTGCGCCAGCGGCAGCAGCAACTACAGCAGCTCCAGCAGCAGAGGCTAAACCGAAAGAGGAAGAAAAGAAAAAGAAGGAAGAAGAGGAGAGAGCCAGGGAAGAAGCAGCGCTTGAGGGGCTTGGAGCACTTTTCGGCTGAAACCCTAAGATTTCATTAAATCAATTTCTGTTTCTGTTCAGTAACTATTTTTAGTAAAATGTTTAAATAACGTGCTTATTGTTGGGCTTAATTGATGAACATGAAACTTTGCAGCGCATGCTTGTTGGGAGTTAGATGTCGCTACAATGGTAAAGACGCCTTAAACAAAAAAGTTGTCAGGCTTTTAAGGACGGAAGTTTTGATTCCGGTTTGTCCCGAACAGCTCGGAGGGTTACCAACACCAAGAGAACCAGCGGAAATTATTAGAAAAAAAGTGGTGACAAAGTCAGGACATGATGTTACAGAAAATTTTACACGCGGAGCAAGAGAGACCCTAAAAATAGCCAAGCTGTTCGGTGTTAAAGAGGCTATTTTAAAACAGGGAAGCCCTTCATGCGGATGTGGGAAAATTCATGACGGAACTTTTTCAGGTAGAATTATTGAAGGTGATGGTGTAACAGCAGCCCTATTAAAAAAACACGGGATTAAAGTAATCACAGAAGAGAACCTGTAGGATTAGTAGCTTGTTTTGCAGCTGTGCTGTTTTTTAAGGATTCAAGAAACATTATGGGCAACCAACCGCAGATGATCATTAAGGTTCCAGGAAATGCTCTTATCCTAAAATTCAATATGAATGCTTCAAAAATGAGGAAGGAGAATGACATTGCGGCAGCCGACAAAAATGCGATGGTTCTACCAAATTTTTTGTACATTTGCACAGCTAAAAGCCCGGCGAAAAAGAGGTCTCCTAAACCCAAGGACATAAAAAGTGTACTTCCATTAATCGTGATTTGCGGAAGCGTTGGCAATACGACAAGCATCGGCAGTCTCAGTCCGGATACATGAGTTGCCGCGGAGACCATGGTTCGAGTTACCAGCACCAAAACTATGTCTACGAAGGTGAGAAGACCAGCGAAAACTAACGTAGATTTCCACGTGAAAAGGCTTCCGATATAGAGCGTTATTAATACGGCAAAGATCAATCCGAACATGCTTAACAGATATGGAAACCATATTGGCGTCATGTTAAAGAAAACGTAAAGGGCTAAAAATAGAACTGGGGGCATGGTGGCTAAATACCAACGTGCCCCAGAGCCTCTTCTATTTTCCTCGTAAACGAGGGCTATAAAAGAAAGGCCGCATAGAGAGTATAATGCGGCAGCACCATAGGCAAGTAAAACATCAGAGAACATCGAAGAAAAGAGACAAACGGTCGCTGCTGTGAAGCTGACGACAGAAAAAGCTATGCAAAAAAGTTTAGCGTGGGCCTTTTTGACGTCTGAAAAAAGGTACGTGAATATAAAGAGAAGCAGAGAATAGGCAAACAAGAAAAAGATCATAAGAGCCAGCTGCGGTATAAACACTATAACTGAGACTGCCACACTTATTGCTGCTACGAGTAGAATGGCATCCTTAACTTTAAACTCCCTTTCTTCAAAAGTCCTTTTCAACTTACTCTCAGTCTTATCATGTAGGAGTATAACTACCACCGTAACTACAAAAAGGGTCAACGGCATTGCCAAGTCAAAGTACATGAGTCAACTTAAGAATAAACAAACATTTAAACCTTTAAAGTCTCAAAAACAATTAAAAACGGCGAGAGAGGCAATAAGCGCCTCTTCGGTTCTCACGGTTTCTGTACATTGTCCCGGAATAGTGTTGACCACAAAATCCACAACATCAGGCAAGTTCAAGCCTTCTTGTTTAACAATTTCGAAAAGTCCTGCCGTTGGAGCCCCAAAACCAATCAACACAGATTTAGCGGTACGCCACCGTTCAGCGATCTCGTCTTTAATTTCCGAGAAAAGTGCGCCATGTTTAGATGTGGCGATTTTAAGGTCAAACCGTCCACTTGTTGCGAGACTGCCAAATGATCCTTTCCAAACCGTTACCCGGTAACCCCAATAATGGGGGATTTCATTAATGTTTGCAAGACTTGCTAAAACTTGCTCGCCGACACTTACGATTTTTATTGTTATTCTTTCACCTAGGGGCAAATTAGCTTCGGGTATTAACACTGGTTTTTCAACACCAACATCTACGAAGATGCCTGTTTTTGTTTTTGCAACGGTCACGCCTTCCCTGTATTCACCAATTTTCAAGTCAGCTACTTTTTTGCTGAGAGGGTGATGCGGCGTTCTTAACGGTGGCAAAATTCCAGCATAACGCAGTTCAGGCTTCAGTCTAAACAATTTTCTCCGAAGATATTGGGGTGTCTCCATATAGCGAAGCAGTGTAGTTATCAAATCTACCTCGGCTTTTTGGTTTACCGCGAGAACATCCCGATAAATTATTATTTCTTTGATTCCAAAGATTGCAGCAGCCCTGCCTATCAAGCCTACCTTTGACGTTTTTTCCCGTAAATGTGGAACATCAGAAACTACAGAGGCAGGAATCGCTATTGAAATTTTTCTATAATCCAACACTTCACCAACACAAAAGGTGTAAAGGTTAAGTCTTGTAAAAAGTTAACTCTACCAGTTTCACACATTCTTAAAAACTAAAAAGCCTCGGCAAAACAAAATAGACGAGGGAACAGGATGTCGAAAACATCGCTTCTAGATAATTTAGCCAAAATCAAGGAAATAGATAAAGACGGAATGCTTCACTTTTACGTCAACGCACCGGAACATTATAAAAAAGCCTTTGAAATAGCCCAAAAAATTAAGGTGGACTATTCCAAGCCTAAAGCAATTATCGTGGCGGGAATGGGAGGCTCAGCTATAGGTGGGGAAATCCTCAAAGATTGGGGTCGAGACGTTTTGACAATACCTATAGAAGTCTGCCGAGAATACACGCTTCCAGCATATGCAAACAGAGAGACGATGACTTTTGTGATAAGCTATTCTGGAGAAACAGAAGAAACGCTAGGCTGTTTTTTAGACGCAATTAAGAAAGAATGCCAGATTTTTTGTATATGCTCTGGTGGGACTCTTTTGAAGGCAGCGGAAGAATTTGGAATACCGGCTCTACGAATACCTGCAGGAATTCCTCCGAGAGCCGCGCTTCCTTATCTTTTTGCGCCAATGCTGATTCTTCTGGAGAAACTTGGTTTAATTTCAACGGTAAGAGAGGGAATATCTGAAGCAATTTCAGCGTTAAAACAGATTTGCGATGAAAATGCTCCTGAAAAACCTGTAAAGGAAAACCTTTCAAAGACGCTTGCCGTTAAAGTCAACGGTACAATTCCAGTTATCTATGGTTTTGGATTTTACCGCTCTGTTGCCCAGCGTTTTAAGCAGCAATTTAATGAAAACAGCAAAGTTCCAGCTTTTTGGAATGCATTCCCTGAACTGAACCATAATGAAATTGTCGGTTGGGAAAGCGTAGAAAAACCAGCAAAATTCTTTTCTGCAGTGTTTATAAGAGACGAAAACGAGTCCCCAGAGGAAAAATGCCGCATAGAAGCAACTAAGGACTTGATAAGTGGTGCTACAAAAGGGGTTTACGAAGTTTGGGGCAGAGGCCGAGGAAAACTGGCGAAAATTTTGTCCTCAATTTTGGTGGGGGATTTCACAAGCGTTTATCTTGCCATACTAAGAGGTATTGATCCAACACCGGTGGAATCAATTTCCACGTTAAAAAAGAAACTTGAAAAAATCGGGACAAAGGACAGGATAACTCGCGAACTGCAGAATCTAACACGGTAGAATTATTGTCAGATTTTTTGAGCGATGAATTCTTCGAACATTTTTTCAGCAATTTCTAACGAGAGAAGTTGTGGTGGACGTTTAAACGCGTATGCACATATTGGAAGAATCGCTCCTTTAAGTTTGCGGTTTAAAGCTATTTTTACTGCTCTTATCACGTCAAGTAGAACTGAACCAGCATTTGGTGCATCAACTGTAGAAAGCCTCATGTCTATCTGCATCGAAACGCCGCAAAAGTATAGTCCCTTAATCCAAAAGAAACTGTCACGTCTATTCTGCAAAAAATCAACATAGTCCGTCGACCCAGCGACAACTTCAGCTTTGTAGGGCAATGCCGCCTTCACAGTCTCTGTTTTAACTGTTCGCTTTAGTTCACGGGTTCTTTCCAGCGTATCAAGAGACTCTGTTCCCCCGCCAACATCAAGCTGGTAAGTTTCGGTTACGCGCACGCCTTGTCTGGAAAGAAGCTGCAGTAGAGTCTTATGAAGAGTTGTAGCGCCTATTTGATCAGTTAAATCATCTCCGACAAGGGGCAAACCAGCATCCTCATAGCGTCTAGACCACTCTAAGTTGCTTGCGATAAAAGTTGGCGACGCATTTACAAAGGCGCATCCAGCCTTCAATGACTGGTTTGCGTACCATTCAGAAGCCTTAACAGCTCCGCTTGGGAGAAGGTTCACAACAATTTCAGCGCCACTATCCCGCAGAACTTGCGCAACATCGACCTCCGGCATGCTGCTTACTTGGATAACGCTTTTTGTGTATTCGCCAACACCATCAAGAACCGGCCCTTTGCGGACAATAACACCAGTAGGAGCTACCTCCATCAACTTGGGAGCATTATTTGGAGGAGCGAAAATGGCTTCTGCCAAATCCTTCCCAACTTTTCTACTGTCAACATCGAACGCAGCTACAATTTTGATGTCTCTAGGGTGATATCCTCCAAGAGTTAAATTCCGCAAACCCACGCATTCATCGCAATTTCCAGCATTTCTATAATATTTGAGCCCTTGTATCAAAGCAGATGCACAGTTTCCAACACCGATCAAAGCCACTTTTATGTCCGGCAAGGTATGCACCACTTTTGTTTCCACATATTACATACTGCTTTATAAAGCTCTACGCAAGCCAGTAAGTGAAGTTGTTGAAAACGTGGTTGGTTGTCGCAGTCAGTGGAAACATTATTACACGCTATTGAGATGGAATCAGATATCAAACGTTGTGAATGTCGCAAGGAGTTCAATGGTAGAGAGAGAACATGTTGAATAAAGCCTATTAGAAATTCGATTGGACCCAAAATGGCAAATTCAAAACATGTAGTGTTGCCTAAATATCTAACATTAAGTCAATAAAAACGCCAACTCAAAAACCCCTCCATAGCTGAAGATAACCGTTCTCGTTAACAGTTTCAAGCAGAAATCTCCTTTTAGAGAAACCTTTTAACCCTTTAAGGCTTATTATTAAGAAGCCTTTAGTCACTTGAGAAAAATAGGTGACAAAAGTGGACAATAAAACACCAGATAAGTTTACTTTGATAAGTGAGCTAGCGCGCCGTAGGGGTTTCTTCTGGCAGTCTTATGAAATGTATGGCGGTGTCAGTGGCTTTGTAACTTACGGTTTTCTTGGTAAGAGATTAAAACATAACATCGAAAACAAGCTCAGAGAATTCTTCGTAAATAAGCTTGGAATTATGGAGATAGAGGCTCCAATAATAGCACCAGCTAAAGTCTTTGAAGCTTCTGGCCATGTTGAACACTTTAAGGAACCTATGGTGGAATGTCTAAAATGCGGAAGACGATATAGAGCGGATCATTTGCTTCGAGAAAGAACGAAGCTAAGTGAGGCGGAAGCTGAAAAACTAAGCTTGAAAGAGTTGAAGGAAGCCATCGAAAGCCATGGGGTCCAGTGTCCAGAGTGCGGCGGAAAATTTGGAGAGCCCAACTATTTCCTGACAATGTTTAAAACCACGATAGGCCCTTATTCGGAGGCTGTTGGCTATGGAAGGCCAGAGGCTGCTCAGAACATATTCGTGGAGTTCAAACGACTATATGAAAATGCACGAGAAAAACTTCCATTTGGCGTAATGCAAATAGGCCACGCACTGCGAAATGAAATCTCACCTAGGCAGGGCCTGATAAGGCTAAGAGAGTTCACGATAGCTGACGTTGAATTCTTCTTTGATCCGGAAGAACCCAACTGCTTTCTCTTAAAAGATTTTGGAGATGAAACTTTACGGCTGGTTTTAGCTGAAAACAAACTTCGCGGTTCAGAAGACATAGTTGAGGTTACGGTTAAAGAGGCTTTAGAAAAAGGCTACATAAAGATTCCGTGGCAAGCGGTTTTCATGGCTTTGGCAAAAAGACTGTTAGCCGAATTGGGAATCCCCGCAGATAAACAACGTTTCATTGAAAAGCTTCCATGGGAACGCGCGCATTATTCACTTCAAAGCTTTGACCAGGAGGTTTACATGGAACGCTGGGGCTGGGTTGAGGTTTCTGGACATGCGTATAGAACAGACTACGACCTAAAACAACACATGCAATTTAGTGGAGTAGACATGCGAGTATACAAAGAGCACGAAAAGCCTGTTGAAACTGAGAAGAGGGTGATTAAACCATTAATGACAAAACTTGGACCAGACTTCAAGGGCGACGCTAGAAAAATTGCAGAAATGCTGATGGAAGCAAACCCGAAAGAGGTTGAAGCGTCTTTTAAGGAGAAAGGCTACTACATGCTTGGGGGGTATAAGATTTTGCCGGAGCACGTAGAAATAGCAACCTACCGAACCAAAGAGCGGGGGAAGCGCTTTATACCACACGTGGTTGAACCTAGTTTCGGCATAGACCGACTTGTTCAAGTAGCGCTTGAATACGCTTACCACATCAAAGAAGACAGAATCATCCTAAGTTTCCCAAGAGACATAGCGCCCATACAGATTGGAGTATACCCCTTAGTGAGCAAAGATGGGTTACCGGAGAAGGCTATGCAGGTTTATGAAATGCTGATTGACGAAGGATTCGCTGCGGAATACGACGAAGCAGGCTCTATTGGAAGACGCTACGCAAGAGCGGACGAAGCAGGCATACCATTAGGGATCACCATAGACTATGAAACTCTTCAAAATGACACAGTCACAATCCGCGATCGAGACACTTGGAGACAGGTGCGAAATAGGATCGTCGCTTTGCCGGAACTCTTGCATAAATATTTCCGAAACAAAATAAATTTTGAAGATTTAGGTGAACTCGTTAAGGAGTAGCTTTCGTTACCTTTTTTAACACTTTTAAATTTAATTATGCTTCAGTAGGCAAGACAATAGTTCAGTGGTGGGAAAGTTGGTACTTCCAGCCGAGACGGAGGAACGTGTCAGGCAGAGGGTGTTGAATATTTGCCAAGAACACCTACGAAAAGTTTTGGATTTAACTAGGAAAGTCCCTCAAATGATAGAATGCTTCACAAAAAACGACAAAGAAAAAGCGAAGCAGATCTACAATGAGATCAGAGCCGGGGAAGACGACGTTACCAAGGCTAGACGACTCGTTTCAAGAGAATTGGCGGAAATTGGCGCCATATTATTGAGTAGAGAGGACTTCCTGAGGTTTACGAACTTGGCTAACGAAATAGCAGACTTTTCTGAAGGAATAGCCTTCCGCCTTCTACAGGTGATGGAACATAATTGGAATGTACCTATTGACCTTAAGAAGGACCTTTTAAAACTTTCGGAAGCCGTCCTTGAAACGGTCATAAAACTCAGAGAAACAACAATGGTTCTATCCTACAGTCCAGAAAAAGCTATGGAAAAAGCTAGCGAGGTCGAAGTAGCCGAAAAAGAGGTGGACGAACTATACAGAACCTTGGAAATAAAGCTTCTAAACAGTAAACTTGAAATTCAAGCACTTTTGCTTTTGAGGGACATACTGCAACTTTTAGAAGACTCTGCGGACAAGGCTGAAGATGCTGTTGAAGCAGCTCGTGTCCTATCCTTTATAATGTGATGAATAATGCCGAAAAAAATACCAGTTGAGTTTATAGAAAATTTTTTAGTTGTCTGGAACCCGGTTGAGGGCTCAGAACTATACAAGACGGGGTTTTACGGTAAACCCTTAGGCATCCCAAAACCTAAAGTTCCAGAGTTTAATGTACCGTTGATTCTAGACTTAATGGAAGGATTATACCTCGCAGAAAAGGGAATTATAACCGTATATGAAGGGGCCAACAAACAAAAGGTAAGTTTAAAAAAGCTTCGTCAAAAAGCAAGAACACTTTATGAAGAGTTTGATGAGAAATACGTGGTCTACCGCGATCTGCGCGATAAAGAAATGGTAGTTACTCCAGGCATAAAGTTTGGATGCGACTTCGCAGTCTACAAATATGGACCTGGTTTAGAACATGCACCGTTTATGGTCTCTGTGAAAAAAGCGTCCTCCGAGTTAACTGCAACAGAAATTGTGAAAGCCGGAAGATTGGCGACCACCGTTCGTAAAAGGTTTATAATCGCCGTGCCAGACTTAGAAAGCGGAAGAGTTAGATATCTCATATTCAAATGGTTTAAAGCTTAACCATTTCTGGCACAACACTCAGCCTAGTGTTGTTCCAAGAATTTTGGCAAGCTACTTTTAATCGTCAACTTGACATTATCGTTTGGTATTCAAATTCACCTCTAACTGATTGGTGTGGGTAGACTTTGGTCGCTTTTAAGAGACAACCTTCTGCGATTATGACGTCGTCGGCTATTACCGAAACTGCACTAATCCTCGTTGGCCGTCTAAAACTTGAATGTATTGTTACGTGCCGCCCGATGATGCTATCTCTAATCTCTGCGTTATCTCCTATTATTACTCGATCCATCACGGCGGAATTTTCTATGATTGCATTATGGCCTATTCTTGTATAGTTATCTATACAAGAATTCACAATACGCGCTCCGTCACCTATTTCACAGTGCCGTCCTATCAGGACCGCACCTTTAACCTCTATTTTTCCCTGTTTGATTTTCTTTACGATTTCTTCACGGCGTTTCATAGACTCGAAGCTTTCACCTTGAACCCAAATTTTGGCTTCCTCGTCGATTCTTCCTTCGTAATCAACCACTACAGGGAATCGTCCTTCAAGCATGTCTCTCATGGCTTCTAAGTAACGCTTAGGGGTCCCAACGTCATACCAGCCTCCTTTTAGGACATAGCCATATACTGGTCTTCCAGTCTCTATTACATATGGGATAAAGTCATATCCGAAGTCAAGGCGTTTTCGCTCTCTAATGATTTTCTTAACACCGTTTTCCTTGAAGATTTTTCTTATTTCCGGCGAAACTAGGTAGAGGCCTGTGTTAGCAAGGTTTGAAGGCGCTTCTTTCGGTGAAGGTTTTTCAATGAATTTTTGGATTCTGCAATCCTTGTTTATGTCAGCGATACCGTAGCCCTCAACATCTTTTACCTCTGTCAAGGCGATTGTTATGACAGCTCCTTTTTCCTCATGAAATTCAATGAGCTCCTTTAAGTTTACGTCGAAGATGTTGTCGCCTTGCACTGCAAAAATAGGGTTTTTCAAGTTGTAGTATTCTATGTTTATCCGTGCTGAGTCGGCGCTCCCTAAGTCATCTATGTTTGGTTGATATTTTATATGCACACGTGGGGTTATACCATAACGGGCTGAAAAACCGTAACCAGACTCGAAATAGTCGTATAGATCTCGATAATTAGTGTATCCTTTAACTCCAAAAATAAAGTCTCTAACACCTTGCTGAGCCAGAGATAGAAGCGAAAACTCTATCATTGGCCTGTTCAGGAGACGCAGACAAGCCTTGCTTGTTTCAGCTGTTAAAGGTAAAAGTCGCGTGGCTTTCCCGCCAACTGGAATTATCACAGTCAACTTTTCAGGATCATAGCAGCAAGGCAAGAGATCACCAGCTTCATCCGAAGATATTTATGCCATCGTATTAAACTTTTAGAGGTTAACATCCAGAATATAGAACAACAGTGGGGCAAAGGCTCTGAAATGAAAAAACTTGTTGGTTTAATACGCCTAATGCGACCAATAAATTGCACAATGATGGGTTTCGCGGTGATTGTAGGCGCCGCCCTAGCTGACGCCCACAGTTTATTTATAAGCCCCTTATCGAGCCTTTTTTACGGCTTCTTTACGGGCTTTCTATTAACTGCAGCTTCGATGGCAATAAACGATTATTATGATAAGGAAATAGACGCCATAAACGAGCCTTCACGACCAATTCCCAGCGGTTTAGTAAAACCAAAAGAAGCCATAGCATTTGCAGTAGCGTTAACATTTTTGGGATTTTCCACAGCCATTCTAACAAATAGCAAAGCGCCACTTCAGTGTTTTACAACTGCTTTAATTTTTTGGCTTATCTCAGTAAGCTATGTCACCTTTGGAAAGAAAACAGGGTTCCCGGGAAACCTTCTAGTGAGCGCTTGCGTCTCAGCGCCGTTCATTTATGGAAGTTTAGCAATATCCAATCTTATAAAGGGAAACATTTGGATTTTTGCCGCAATGGTGTTCTTATCAAACACTGGAAGAGAAATAACCAAAGGGATAGCGGACATGCAAGGTGATATGACACGAAATGTTAAAACTATTGCAGTCCTTTATGGTGCGCGCCAAGCTGCAGTTGCTGCCGCGGTTTTTTACCTTCTTGCGGTGATGCTAACGCCAATACCACCATTGCTGAACCTCGTTTCGGTCTGGTTTATCCCAATAGTAGCAGTAACAGATCTAGGCCTTATTACATCTTCAATAATTCTTTTAAAGAACTATTCAAGGAAGAATGCGAAGCGAGTGAAAAATCAAGTTTTAGGCTGGTTTCTTATAGGGTTAATTGCCTTTATTGCAGGAAGCATTAGCTGAATCATCCTTTTGGTTCAATGTGCACAGTTACCACAGTTTCTGTGAACTTTTTCTTGATCATATCTTCAATTTTTGACGAAATATTGTGAGCTTCTTCAACGGAAAATTGCTCCATAAAACAGCAATCTATGTTTATGTAGCGTTTTCTATCGGCTATATATGTTATAATACGCTTCACACTGAGAATCTGCTGATAATACTTAATAGCCTCGAATATTGTCTGCCGGACTTCGGATTCGTCCACCGCTGGTCCTCTCTGGATAGTTGAGTCAAAGGGTTCCATGTGCACAGTTACATTTCCAACGTTTCCAATCGTCTGGGTGAGCGTTCTCTCAATTTTTTCTGCCAATTCATGGGCATCACGAACAGACATTTGGGGGTCTACCAGTGCATGCATTGTTACATAGAGTTTGCCATTGGAAAGCACGGTGTTTACCTCATGAACCGCCTTCACACCGTCGACTTTTTTGGCTAGTTGTTCTATTAACTTGTTTGTCGATGTTTTTTTCTCGGGAGGTTCAACATGCACGGTAACTTCAGCTGAACCCAGAAGACGGGTAAGGTTCTCCTCCACCCTAGAGGATACCATGTGGGATTCTTCTAGACTCATGTAATCCGGAACTTTAATTGTGGCCTCAACAAACGTTTTGGTTCCAGCCTTTCTAACTCGCAGATTCGTAACTTTCAAAACGCCCTCCGTCGCCATAATTTCCTTTCTAACTTTTTCGGCTAGATCTTTAGATACCGCATCACTTAGTTCCATTCCGCTTGATTTAACAAGCTTAATGCTAAGATAGCCTATCGTGACACTCAAGAAAATTGAAGCTAAAACATCGAATATTGGTAATCCAAGTACAGCCATCCCAAACCCAAAGAGGGCTACAAGCGTTGAGCCTAAATCAGCCAGCGAATGGTAAAAGCCAGCCCTAGTGGTTGCACTTTGTTCCTTTACTTTATGGAGAACCTTTAACCGCAAAAGATCAATGCATAAAGTGTAGCCTATGGCAGCAAACCCTGCAAGTTCCCACTCCTGAATAATGAAGATTTTTCCATAGATAATTTTTTGGACGGCCTCCATGATTAGGAAAAGAGTTGTGCCGAAAAGGATTACGCCGCCTATAAGCCCACCCAGCGGTTCAATTTTCTCATGTCCGTACATGTGTTCCTCGTCTGAGGGTTTAAGCGAAGCTTTGGTGGCAATCAAGAGAATAAACATGGACACAGCGTCCAGCATCGCGTGGGCGCCATCGCTGAGTATTGCGAGACTCCCAGCAACCATTCCCAAAACAAATTCTACCATAACAACGCTTGTGATGGCAAGTGTCGAAATGCTTAGAGCCTTGAACCTCTCTTCTCCTACACGCATTATAGTCAAGTAGATTGAAAAGACGGGAGATTTAAGGGTTGTGAAGCTTCCAGCCAAAACATTTAAAACATGAAAAGGTTATGTTATGTGGGTAATAAAGGTGCAAGGTGAACACTTTAACGTGGCTTAAATCTATTGCAGTTTTGCCAAATAGCCTAAGCTTATTTCCTAAGGCAGTTTTAAAGGAGGAAGCAGATAATGAGTGTAAGTGACATTTTGGATGGAAAACTCACTAACCACGAAGTTGAAATTAAAGGTTGGCTTGTAACGAGACGCTCAAGCGGTGGAGTGCAATTCTTAATAGTTAGGGACGGAACGGGCTTTATACAGGCAACAATCCACAGAAATGAAGTCGATGAGAAGGTTTTCAATGACGCAGACGAGCTTACACAGGAATCCTCCATTATCATAAGGGGAACAGTGAAGGAAGACAAAAGAGCACCCGGCGGCTATGAAATTCGAGTCAAAGATTTGCAAATCGTGCACTTAGCTGAACGAGAGTATCCACTTGCCAAAAAGGAGCATGGTATAGACTTTCTCATGAATTATAGGCAGTTATGGATTAGAAGCCCCAGGCAAACTGCCATTCTAAGAATTAGAGCCGAAGTTGTGAAAGCTTGCAGAGATTTTCTAGACAGCCAAGGCTTTGTTTTAACAGACGCCCCTATATTTACACCGGCCGCAGTAGAGGGGACAACAACTCTATTTGAAGTTCCATATTTTGGAGAAAAAGCCTACTTGACTCAAAGTGGCCAGCTTTATGTCGAAGCAACTATAGCGGCTTTCGGGAAAGTTTACTGTTTCGGACCAACCTTCAGAGCAGAGAAATCAAAGACACCACGGCACTTGACGGAATTTTGGATGGTTGAGCCTGAAATGGCCTTCTGCGACTTCGAGGAAAATTTAAAAGTTCAAGAAGAGATGGTAACCTATATTGTCAAAACAATTTTAGAAAAACGCCGAAGAGAACTTGAAACCCTCAAACGAGACATCAAACCATTACAGAAAGTTGAACCGCCTTTTGAGAGGATAAGTTACACAGAAGCGGTGAACATGCTACAAAAGGCAGGCTTTCCTATACAGTGGGGTGAAGACCTTGGAGCACCCCATGAAAGGTACATTTCCCTGCAGTTTGAAAAGCCCGTGTTCGTCCACAGATATCCGGCTAAAGCTAAGGCGTTCTACATGCAGCCAGATCCAGAAAATCCTGAGGTAGTGCTATGCGCAGATTTGATGGCGCCGGAAGGCTACGGCGAAATAATAGGGGGAAGCCAGCGCATTCACGACTTAAAGTTGTTGGAAAAACGCATAGAAGAATTTGGCTTGCCAAAGCAAGCCTACGAATGGTACCTAGACCTACGAAGGTATGGCGCTGTTCCGCATTCTGGCTTTGGATTGGGAATAGAACGGACAGTTATGTGGATTTGCAAGCTAAAGCACATACGGGAGACAATACCTTTTCCGAGAACTATAACACGTATATATCCATGAGGCCCTAAGCGCACCTTATTGCCATTTCCAAACTTTCCGGCCCATGAATATTTCTGGGAACACAAAGAGGCCCCAGCTGGCCACGCCTATTACATACGCAAGATCTCTTAAGCTGAGAGTAGTTAAGTGGAACAATTGCTGCGTTATTGGTATGAAAGCTATTCCGAGGGTTAATGCAACTGACGCCAAGTCAGCTATGACGAAAAATTTGTTTTCAAAGGCTTTTCTGCCCATTCTCCACACGCTTCGCTTTTCTGAACGACAGTTCCATACGACAAAGAGTTCAAACATGGCAGCCTGCACAAAAGCGGTCGTGGTAGCTTCTCTGTAGGTTAGTTGCCTAGCAACCTCATCAATAGTTCCATCTGGACGAATCCACGGGTGAGATGGCCAAACATAGTACTCTAGACAGAACACTAAGAAAGTGCCAGCTGCTTGAAGTAGGAAGGATGCTATGATAAAGGCACCCATCCCATGGAGAATCCCTTCTTCAGGTTTGCGCGGAGGCCGATCCATGACATCAACATCTGGAGGGTCTGTGGCAAGAGCCACAGCCGGAGCCCCATCAGTCACAAGGTTTATCCACAGTATCATAGCTGGCAAAAGCGGAAGCGGAAATAGTTCAGGCGAGAATATTCCACCAAGGATTGCAAACGTCCCTATTACCAACAATTCATCAAAGTTGCATGCCAAAAGGAAACGTGCATATTTGCGTATGTTATCGTAGATTACCCTGCCCTGTTCTACAGCTTTGACAATAGTTGCAAAGTTGTCATCCACTAAGACTAGATCTGCAGCCTCCCTTGTGACGTCTGTTCCACTTATGCCCATGGCAACGCCCACGTCGGCTGCTTTCACTGCCGGTGCATCATTAACGCCATCACCGGTCATCGCCACTATGTGACCTTTCTTTTTTAATGCGTTAACAATTCTGAGTTTATGTTCCGGAGAAACCCTTGCATACACTGTTACTTTTTCAACAATTTCTTCGAATTCTTCGTCGCCCATTGTATCCATTTCAGCGCCTGTTAGAACGAGGTCGCCTTCATTATATATCCCAACTTCTTTCGCAACCGCCACAGCAGTTAGTTTGTGATCGCCTGTTATCATAACCGTTTTTATGCCTGCTTTCTGGCATTTCTTATTGGCTTCTATTGCTTCTTCTCTGGGAGGATCAATCATACCTTGCAGACCGACGAAAACCATTTCATTTTCAACAGTGTCAGCATCATGCTTCTCCAGAGTTGCTGGCAGACGACGATATGCCATTGCAAGAACTCGTAAAGCACGGCTGGCCAATTGCTCATTGATTTCCAAAATCTTCTTTCTTTTCTCTGCAGTGAGTTTCTTCTCTTTATCACCCTCTAGTATGTAGGTGCATGTTTCAAGAACTATTTCCGGAGCCCCTTTCATGTAGGCATGTACCTCACCGTCTGGGGTTTTGTGAATCGTAGTCATGCGTTTCCTTTCGGAGGTAAACGGGATTTCGCCGACTCGTGGAAACGTTTGTTCCAAAACTTCTTTCTGAAGCCCAGCTTTGGCAGCCGCAACAACAAGCGCACCTTCCGTTGGATCTCCAAAAATTTCCCAATTGTTGTTTTGCTCGTTTCGTCTCAGGCTGGCGTTGTTGCACAAAGCGCCTATCCGCAATAGTAGCTCAAGACTTTTTTCAGGCTTTACGGAATCTTCACCTATACGAAATTCTCCCTTTGGTTCATAGCCGACGCCCGTCACTTCTACAAGTTTCCCGTCGACATATAATTCGCGGACAGTCATCTCACCCTTAGTTATTGTCCCAGTTTTGTCTGAACAGATAACAGTCACCGCTCCAAGGCTTTCGGCAGCTGATAACTTCCTAACAATAGCATTGCACTTTGCAAATTCTCGTGCACCCAGAGCCAATGCAATGGTAACTATTGCAGGTAAGCCTTCCGGAACAGCGGAGATCGCCAAAGAAATTGAAGACATAAAAGCTTGAATAAAACCTTCAGCCTCGAAGTGCATCCTCATTATTACTTCGAAGGCTTCAAGGGCAAATATTAAAACACAAACAGCAATTACAACTTTCGCAATTTTACTTGCAAATCTATCCAGCTTCTTCTGTAAGGGTGTTTCTTCCTCCTCAGCGGTCTGCACCATTTCAGCAATTTTACCAAACTCTGTGTTCATACCTGTTGTTACAACAACAGCTTTGCCGCGGCCGTAAACAACATGGGTGGCGGAGAAAACCATGTTTCGTCTCTCAGATATCGGTGTGTCTTCAGGTAGGACGGCTAATTCTTTGTTAACGGGCACAGATTCGCCGGTAAGAACCGCCTCATTTGTCTTGAGCTCTACAACCTCTATGAGGCGAGCATCAGCAGGTATATGATCACCCTCTTCTAATGCCAGAATATCGCCGGGCACAACCTCGCTTGCCGGAATAATGACTTCTTTCCCGTCTCTAATCACTCGGGCCTTTGGAGCAGCCAACTTTTTAAGGGCTTCAACAGCTTTCTCCGCCCTATATTCTTGAACAAAACCAGTTACAGCACACAAGAAGACTATGGCGCTTATAGTTATTGTATCAGCAAATGCCTCCATAAACTCTCCGCCATGAACCATCTCCCAATACCCGATGATAGCAGAGAAAATTGTCGCGGCGATCAAAAGTAGAATGAATATATCTTTGAATTCGTCTAAAAACATCTGAAGAGCGGTTCGCCGCTTAACCTTCCTTATTTCGTTAGGGCCATACTTTTTAAGCCTTTCAAGGGCTTCTTGGGAAGATAAGCCTTCACGGGAAACTTCAAACTCCTTTAGGATTGCATCAGCTTCTAAAGCATGCCAAGGCTTTGACATTTGAACGCCTCTTCTAGACATGCAGAGATTAAAAGACTCATACGGCAACTTGTTTATAAAATTCTCTATTCCCTCAAGCTTTCCTGAAGGCAATTTATCATAAAAAGAAAGGGAGTTTAAGCAATTAACAAGACGATCAGCGGAGCAAAAACTTCGGCTACTAGCGACATTACCGTAATCATCGTGTTGAGTGACGGCCCAGCGGTGTCCTTGAAAGGATCTCCAACTGTGTCGCCGGTCACAGCTGCCTTATGGGCTTCCGAGCCTTTCCCGCCATGTGCGCCAGACTCGATGTATTTTTTGGCATTGTCCCAGAGGCCACCCGCATTAGCCATGAACAAGGCGAAAATTATGCCAGTCACAATGCTTCCGGCTAGGAATCCAGCTAGAGCTTCTTTGCCCAATACCATCATAGTCAAAATTGGAACAATTATGGCTAATATACATGGCAGCATGAGCTCTTTAAGGGCGCCTTTCGTGGCGATGTCTACGCATTTGGCATAATCCGGTTTCGCTTTGCCCTCCATAAGCCCTGGGATCTCTTTAAACTGACGTCTAACTTCTTCCACCATTCTCTCAGCATTTCTGCCAACAGCTAAAATCAGCAGCGCTGAGAGTAGCGGAGGCATCATGCCGCCTAGGAAGACTCCAGCCACCACTTCGGGCTTCATTAGATCCAAGGCGGTTATATCAACAAGGTGGGCATAGGCTCCAAAAAGCGCCAGAACCGTTAAAGCTGCCGCGCCTATGGCAAAGCCTTTCGTTATGGCCTTGGTAGTGTTGCCCGCAGCGTCAAGTCTATCCGCAATTTCAATAACCTCTTCGCCTAGCCCGGATTGCTCAGCTATACCTTTCGCGTTGTCAGACACTGGCCCATAAGCGTCTGCTGAAATAGTCATTCCTACGGTAGCAAGCATTCCAACAGCAGATATAGCGATGCCATAGAAGGGGCTCACTCCGAACGCATCTGCCAAGTACCATGCCGCCAAAGTTGCGGCGCATATGCCGATTATCGGTGGAACAATGCTAACTATTCCGTAAGAAAAGCCAGTAAGTATGTTTATGGCTGCTCCAGTTGTTGATGCGCGGGCCACTTTTTGGGCAGGTACTCGGTCTATAGAAGTGAAGTAGTCAGAGGTTATCCCAATGATAACCCCAGCAATGAGGCCTGCAACCGTTGGTAGAAAAACTCCGGGCCAACTGTTGCCCAATCCATAGGAATACGTTAGTGCGAAAAGGAATGCGGCGAAAATTATCCATGTTGAAAAGGAGCCTCTATTAAGTGCTGCTCCGGGATTTCCTTTAATGCTGAGTTTAACAATGAAGGCGCCTATTATTGAGGCAAATAAGCCTATTGCAGCAACGATTAAGGGCAGCGTAATTAGCAGCGAGTTGCCAATTTCTGCGCCAATTATCATTGCAGCAACAATGCTGGCTATGTAGGAGTCAACCAAGTCGGCGCCCATTCCAGCTACATCGCCTACATTGTCCCCAACATTGTCAGCAATTACGGCAGGATTCCTAGGATCATCCTCTGGGATGCCTAGTTCCACCTTTCCAACAAGGTCGGCGCTTATATCGGCAGTTTTTGTGTAAATGCCGCCGCCTGCCTTAGCGAAAAGCGCCAAGGCGCTGGCTCCAAAGCTAAAACCCAAAACAATGTTAGACGCCTTAATTTCACTCCATCCCAATATAACGTTAAAAACGTAGTAAAGAAAACTTATTCCAAGAAGGGCCAAACCAACAATAAACAAGCCCATAACAGTGCCGCCGTAAAAAGCTACTGGAAAAGCCTTTTTCAGTCCTTGTTTTGCAGCATTCGCCGTTCTAACGTTTGCTTCAACGGCCGCCATCATCCCAACATAAGCAGCCGCTGTTGTACAAATTGAACCGAAAACGTAAGCCACGGCCATGCTTACGCCGCGATATACGCCCAGAGGATCCCCTTCACGAAATGCGTAGAAAGTGTAAAGCACTCCAAGAATGACAGCCATCACGACGACAAAGACTGCCAAGGTGATGTTCTGCCTTCTAAGATAAGCCTTGGCGCCCTCTTTTATGGCTCCTGCAATCTCTCGCATCCTCTCAGTACCGCTTTCCTGACTCGTAACATACTTATATAGGTAGCTTGCTAAACCCACAGAGGCCAAACCGGCTATTGGTGCAAGATAAAACCATTCCATGGTAAACCTCAGCCTTCCCTATTTACAAACCGACTGAAAGTAAACCCCCTCCATATTAAATTTACTGTCAAAATATAAGGAGAGCTTGTGTATTCATAAAACAGAAACAAACACAAATACAACTACACACAACCAAACTGGCGCCGGGGAGGGGATTCGAACCCCTGCGAGCCCAAAGGCCCACTGGCTTCCTTGTCAGAGCCCCCTTAGGCCGTTAAGCGGATCTCGAGGCCAGCGCGTTAACCGCTCCGCCACCCCGGCCTAAATTCAGAAACATACCCATTTCCTTAAAGGGTTTACGTGGATAAGCAACGGATAAAGCGACTTTTATCTTTAGCACGTTTTCCGTCCCATTCATGTAAGATTTTCATCGCTTTGCTAGCAACTTTAATAGCGCCTCCTTCGCCTTCACCAGGCTTAAATTCTCCGGTATACTTATTAGCATAAACCGCGCATATAGCGCCCTTAACCCCATAGAGATTAGCCGATGTAAAAAGCTAAGCACTCCAGCCCTCTGCGACATTGTTAAGATATTGTCTGTTTGCGCTTTAGTTATGCGGCTTTGTCCGACATAAAAGATCTTCTCTCTTGCAAGCAATATAATGCTGTTTTTCAGTGTTTGCTCGGTGCATTCTTTCACTGCCATTATTGAAGTTTCTTTGGCATAACCAAGTCTGCTATGTCCACGCTATGTGCATAAATTTGATGCAATGTTGAAACAGCCGCCAGAATATGAGGCATCGCTTCAAGACTTTGCTCTTTTGCACTTTTCTCAACTGCAGTTAAGGCTTTTTCGAGTTTCTCCCTGAAGTTTCGAACTCCTTCGGCTAACGCTACATCACCTTCAAAAAACGCCTTTAACGCATTCTCATGTGCTTCGAAAAGCAACGTGTGAAACTCCACGATCAATTTTTTGAAAGCATCGGTTAGCTTGACTCCTTTTAATTCTACAACCTTAAATGCTGTACGGACACATTCGTCTCCAATAGCTTCAACAAGGCTGGCAGCCAAGCGATAATCCAAACATTCGATGGGTTGAACTCCAAGCTTCTCGCTTAAGCTTGGATTCTGAATTATCGTTCTCAAAATTCTGACAAGGAGAAAATATAGGCGGTTTACCTCTTCGTCTCTTGCAATAACGCTTTTTGCCATGTGCACATCTCCGTTTACCAATGCGTTAACGACATCTCTATGCATGCCTGCGGCGATGGCATACCCCCTTCGCAAAATTTTCTCAGGTGGGAAACTTGAAGGTTCAAGCAAACATTGAAGGACAATCTTAGAGTAATCCTCTTCAACAATCTCTAATCCAATTAAACGGCTAACAGTTTTCTTGACTATTTCCCGCGTGTCGAAGCTAATGCTTTCCTTTGCCTCTACTCGAATAATGTCAAATCCCAACAGATACCTTCCGACGATTTCGCGGCTTAAAAATGGTCCAGGTTTTAAAGTTATGGTGCGTGGAGAAGGCGCAACGTCATATTCAGGATCTATGAGAAGTTTACCATCACTGGTTTCGCTTACAGCCACGACAGCGCCCCGTCTGAGTCCATAACGCTCAGCCCAATCTTTAGGCAAACAAACGAAAAAAGTGCCGCTTGGAGTTCGTTGAAGTTTGCGTAGAGTCCCCACTCAAACCACCATATTTTGAAGCCAAATACCAGCAAATCTAAAACAATATAAAACTATATAAATTTAGACGAAAAATGTCAAAATTGAAAGATGAAATTATAACCGGTATAGACTTAGCTGGCAAAGAAGAAAACCCCACGGGATTCGCTATTTGGAAACAAGGAACTGTTGAAACCTGTTTAATTTACACGGACAAAGAAATTCTCGACAAAATACTGCATGTTAAACCAGTAATTGTAGCAATAGACGCTCCGCTTAAACTCCCTAAAAAAGGAGCGTTAAGAAAAGCGGACAAAGAACTCATTCAAAAAGGCTACCGCGTTTTTCCACCGGGGTTATCAGCCATGAAAGCCCTTACCCTCCGCGCTGAGAGACTGAATAAGTTAATAATGGAGAAGGGCCTAAAAACCATTGAAGTGCACCCGACATCAACAAGAAAGGCCTTAAGTATACCTACAAAAGACTGGAACATAATACAGGAAATATTCAAAAGAATAGGGTTAAAGGGTTCTATAAAAATGCGAACACTTACGTCTCACGAGTTAGACGCGGTAACCGCTGCTTTAACAGCGTACCTCCATATACAAGGACAAACAGAAACTGTAGGTGATCAGGACGATGGGTTCATCGTAATACCAAAAAAGAGGTGCTGGTGGGAAATAAAACTATGAGTAATGCTCTCCAAAGGCTTCAAAAGGCAGTTGAGGTAACGATAGCTGCGGGTTACCAGCTTAACAAAGAAGCCTTCGACTTTTTATGCATGATAGCCACCACCGAAGATCCTGTGGAACTTGTAAGCAAAGCGTTAGAGCGAATAAACACTCTTAAGGATAAACCGATATTTATTGGGAGGAAAATCCTAGAGGAGTTTGTTGAAAAGCCGGAACCGGCAAAAGAAGAAGTTCTTCAGCCTGTTTTGGAGCTTATAAAACCGCCTCTTGCAGAATCTGAACAAAATAAGCAAATTTTCGGAGGAAAGCAAACCTTCCGTCCTTATGCAAAGGAGGTGGAAGCGGACATCAACATAATCGACGATCCAGGTAGCAGGTTAAGCTCAAGCGGCAATATGGAAGATTACCTAACATACTTTCGCGATAGATTCAAACGGATTGAAAAGCTGCTTCGCCAAAGAATAGATGTCAGAGGAGCAGCTTCAGTTATTGATGCTTTGAAAGCTGCGCCAAATACAAAGCTCAAAGTTATCGGCATGATCACCGAGAAAAGGGAGGTCAAACAGAAGATCATTCTAACTATTGAAGATTTGCAAGCAAGCGCCACGGTGCTTGTCCCACAAAACGCGTCCACCGACCTCATAAATAAGGCGAGAACGCTTCTACTGGATCAAGTTGTATGTTTGAGTGTTACAAAAACTCGTGGAGAATTACTTATCGTTGACGATATCATTTTGCCGGACATAGCCCCAAAAACTCAAAACAAGGCTCAGTTCCCAGTTTACGCCGTTCTCACATCGGACATGCATGTAGGCAGCGTGAAGTTTCAAAAAGAAGCCTTCAACAGGTTTGTCCTGTGGCTTAATGGCAAATATGGGAATAAAGAAATGCGAGAAATAGCTAGTCACGTGAAATACGTTTTGATTGCCGGCGACATTGTTGATGGCATAGGAGTGTACCCCAATCAGGTTAAGGAGTTAGCCATAAAAGACATTTATGGACAATATAAGTTGGCTGCCGAGTTTATTGAGCAAATACCTGATTACATTGAAGTGGTGATAATCCCAGGAAACCATGATGCCTCGAGGAAAGCTCTGCCTCAACCACCAATTTCTGACGCCTTTCTAGAACCGTTGAGAGAATCGAGAAGTGTTTACTCTGTGGGAAATCCTTGCACTATAAGCCTTCACAAAGTTGAAGTCCTTTTGTATCATGGGCGAAGCCTTGACGACGTGGTTTCAACAGTTCCAGGAATGGACTACACACACCCGGAAAAAGCAATGACCTTGCTTTTGCAAAGCCGCCATTTAGCTCCCGTTTATGGAGGAAAAAACCCATTGTCACCCGAAACTAAAGATTACTTGGTGATAGAACGTGTTCCAGACGTCTTTCATGCCGGACACATCCACACTGTCAGCTATATAAATTATCGAGGTGTCTTAGTTGTTAATTCAGGATGCTGGCAAGAGCAGACAGACTATATGCGTAGGCTAGGCCTAGTACCCACAACTAGTTTAGTTCCGGTGGTGAACTTACAAACTTTTGACGTAAAAGTTCTTTCTTTCAGATGAATAGTTCTGCAATGTTTTCCTTAATTTTTGCCGTGAATGTTTTGTGAAAGGCATTTTGGCTCATAGTCAATCAGACGCCCAAGTCTAACGTCATCGGAAAAAGCTTCTCTGATAAGCCCTCGAGTCACCTCAAGTCGAATTTTCTTTGTCCTGCCATACCTTCCCATACTAGTAACTTGAGCGTTCAGCAACCCTAGGGCGTCGAGCTCGTTGACTAACGCGCTAACTCTCCGCTGGGTTAAGGGAGTAACACCTAATTCTCCACAAAGTTCATTGTAAACTTCGTATATTTCACCAGTAATCGCCTTGTAACCATTTGCCCTAACTAAATGAAATATACTTAACATAACAAGCTTTGAATGTAATGTAAGATTCGCAAGAGCCTCTATAACACGATTATGTTCTATAAGTTTTTCAGCCTCCCGCACATGTTCCTCAGTAACCATTTTTGCACCGTTTCGCTCCGCAACCTCCCCTGCAACCCTAAGCAAATCCAAAGCCCTTCGCGCGTCACCATGTTCTGCCGCAGCTAAAGCTGCACAAAGACTTAAGGCACCTTCATTTAAGGCACCCTCACGGAAAGCCATTTGCGCCCGTTCAGCCAAAATTGTCCTAAGTTCACTAGCATTATACGGCCTAAAAACGATTTCCTCCTCACTAAGAGAGCTCAAAACCCGTGGATCAAGAAACTCTTTAAGGCGCAAATCGTTTGATATCCCAATTATAGAAACTTTACTTTGCGATAATGCTTCGTTAATTCTAGTTAACTCATACAAGAGGGTGTCGCTTCTCGATTTAACTAAGGCATCCACTTCGTCTAGAGCTATAATCATTATTCTTTTCTCCCTGTTTAAACTATTCTTAAACCTTTCAAATACTTCACCAACAGACAGCCCGGTAAAAGGCACTTGAAGTTGAATACTATTACAAAGGCTTGCCAAGACCCGATACTCTGTTCCAGCCAAACGACAATTAACATAACAAAAGCTTACAAAAGAACCGAATTCCTTTGCTTTTGCCTCTAATCTTGTTAAGACATATTTAGTAACGGCAGTTTTGCCGGTTCCAGTTTTTCCATAAACGAAAATGTTAGAACACCTTGCACCCTTCAAAACAGGCGCCACGGTTTCACCGAGACGTTTTATTTGCTCTTCACGATGAGGTAATCTCTCAGGTAGGTAATCGTGACGAAGAACTTCTCGATCTTTAAAAATTCCCATATTATTAAGAAACTTGCTGAATACTTCATCGAGAATATTTGAATTGCTCATAGATCTTCCTCTTTACAGTGCTTTCACCTTAAGTTGACTAAAAATAAGTTATACTATACAACAAACTGGACTATAGCGAAAAAACAATTAAAGAAATGGAAAAGTGCACGGATATTAATGGGAGACACCCCACCATTTCTACTGGAACTCTTAAAGAAAAATAAAAAATTCTGATTCCCTGTGAAGAGGGAATATACTCTGAAAGGTTAGAAAAATAGTTGGAAATTAAAAACTTCTTGTTTAAAAAAGTGAACAGACTCTTTAAATCTCTAAATTTTTGACTCGCTTTTCAATTTTATATCTTTAATTCTATGAACTTTCCAACGGAAACAAGGGGGTCTCCCGGTGATGTTTTTACCTCAAAATTTTACCTCAACTTCGTCCATTATTTCATTCTCAGTTTAACCGGCAGAAAACCAATGTTTTATTACTTCATTTAATTTCACAACTTTGTTAATATTGTGTGAACTTTATCTATCTCTGCTTTTTTTCTTCTGCTTTTTTTCTTTTTATTGACATATTTTTGTTTCTTTCTTGCGAAATTGGCACCCCATTGTTTCAAGTGGAAAATACAAAACAAATTGACTTTTTTCTTTTTCATCAATAATGAAAAAGATGTGAAGCTTTTGAAATAAAAATTCTGCAAATTTTCCTCTTTTCTTTATTTTTACCTTTTAAAATTATTTTTGTTTTCATAGTTTTCACCGTAATAGCTATAACTTGTGAAGTGTTAAATTGTGAAAAGATGCCAGCGAGGAAAATGCGAATTGAAATATTCGATAATGAGGGCAATAAATATAGCATAGCCTTTGAAGGACAGATTACTCGAGAAAAAGCCCTTCGTCTGCTTGACCTTGTAGAACTTTTGGGCGGCGTCAGCAATCATTCCGAAACGTATGTTCCCTTAAGTGAAACGTCAAAATATGACCAATTGTTATCTGTAATCCAAAAACACTTTCCAGTTTCGTGGTTTTCGTCAAAAGATGTTCAGTTGGCATACGAGCAAGAATTTAAACAACCAATAGGCCTAAGCACTGTTGCCACGTATCTTTCAAGGATGGCGAATAAAGGTTTGTTAATAAGATCCGGTGCCTCTAATCGTTTAAAATATAGGGTATCCCCGAACTTTTCACAGGTTACTGTAAAACAGAAGATGCCTCGACTTTAATTAGGTAGATTCTGCCTCGGTTTTCCTTAGGAGTTTTTCCATCTCCTTTTTTACACTATATTTAAATGGTATTTTGCTTGAGTCCCTTTCCAAATAGCCTTCTTCATAGAGCTTTTTCATCAACCTTGCAGTATGCTCTCTACTGAGCTTAATTCGCTCTTTAATTTCCGGAGCTGTTTTTGGCCCTTCTGTTGCTAACATTTCCAATACTGCAAGTTCCGTTTCAGTCAAGTATGCCAGTGCTCTTTCCTTCCTTATAGGTATGGCCGTGACAACCCCTAACTCAGGAAGGGCTTGAGTCTGCTTTGCTTTCTCTTCGAGCATAAAGATTTTTGTGGCTAACTCATTCTGTGATGTAACAACATCACGTGTTTGCTTCTCTACTTCATTTAAACGAGCTAAAACTTTATCTAAGTCTCCAGACATTTCCTTAACTTTATTTTCTATCGCCTTGATTTTTCCCTCTAAAGCTTCGACTCTATTGGTTGCTTCGCTGCTTTTCGCCGAAGCTGCTTCTACCTTGTAAACAAGAGTTTCCACATTTTCAATTGTGCGTTTAAGTTCCCTACTGAAACTTAAAATTATGTCATTAAAAGTTGTCTTTGCTTTTTCATACTCTAACTTAACCTTGCTAAGATGTCGATAATACTCAATGGCAAAACCTACTGTTATAGCGAAGAAGATAGCTGGAAGAATAATAAAAACAGTATTAATCACCTCACAATTCACCCCTGTGACTTAAATGTAACTTCTTTGTGATCCTAAACATGTTACGTCACACATCACATTTTTCAAAAAAGAACATTTAAGACTTGTGCTTATGTTCAGTTACTATGATGTCACACATCACACAAATCCAAAGCACCTTCATTTTTGGGTATTTTCCCAATCACTAACGTTTACGTTGAGCTTCGTGATTCGTGACATCACATGAATCCTTTTGATGGTTCAGAAAGTCGCTCTAAACTCATTTCAAGTTCCTCTTTCAGAATTTTTAGAAACTTCAATTGTTCCTCAAGTTGTAAGTTTTTGCTTGCCATTGTTTTATGGGATTCTATGTACTCTTGTAGTTTGTTCGCCACTTCAATATATGCGCTCAAAGTTGTGGTTTCAAAAATCCCTAAGTATCCCAGAAGCAAGACTGTGTATATGGACTTTATGACGTTTTCTTTAGCTTGTTTTAATGTCCTGTTAAAAGCACCGCGGCTTATTTTAGCCTTTGTTAAACGTAATCTAGCTTTTTCATCATATTTTAAAGGTTTACCTAATAAATTTTCAGCTAAAACATCTATTAACAATGTTTCAAGCTGTATTTTTGTTAAATGGCTATTTTTTACCAGTATTTTTACAATGGGGTCTTCAAAAGATTTTTTAAGTAATTCGTGCATCGTCTCTTTTAGCCTCATTTTGCTCCCAGATGCATTTGCTTAAATGGATACAATTTTGTATACGGGATATTAAAATTTGTTGGAGAATAAAATACTCTTAAGCGCATCCTATAGACGCATTTTGATCGGACTGTACGCCCTAAATCTCAAAATTTCACGAGATGTGCTGTTTTTCCGATTTAGCTAATGAAAATTCAAAATTTTGTTAATTCCCCCAAAATACTTTAAACACTTGATGTGCTTGTTAAAGATCATACTCATTAGTTATTTCCTTAACTAATCACATTTGGTATGTCTCCTGCTTATTCGGATAACAACTTGGTTACACTTCCCACTTCTTGCCTTGCTGTTTATTGGAATTTGCTGGCTGGTTTTCAGTTATTTTTCAAAGAATGCTTTTGTATACTTCATTAATTTTGTGATATCACTCATCACATGAGATCACACGTGATAATTAGCAACTTTCGCGGTTTTCACTGTGAAGTGTGATTTGATCGTGATTTAATAATGCTTCAGCATTGAATGTTACCTCATTGGTGAGAAACTTTAACTTTTTAAATTTTTTCCGCTTTTTCTTTCAACTTATAAAAGATTTCAGGGCGTAGATCCCTTAAAGTTGGCACAAAAGGTTCAATTTGGCGAATCTCTGTGTAATCAATCTCGCCAATCACCAGGTCTTCTTCGTCATACTTAGCTGTTACAATGGTTCTTCCATTAGGTCCTATTAGTTTGCTACCTCCCCAAAATTGTAGCCCATCTTCTACGCCAACAAGATTTACGTATGCCAAGAACGCTGTGTTTTCTATAGCTCTTGCGATGGTTAAATTTTCAAAGAATCCGCGACGAATTGCGGGTGAAGCTGAAATACATGCAATTAATTGTGCTCCTTCAAGTCTCGTTAGGCGGCATACTTCTGGAAAGAAGATATCATAGCATATTATAAGTCCTATGCTACCGAGTTCGGTTTCAAATACTCCTGCATGATATCCTTGCCTGAAGTATCGTTTTTCCTCAAATATGCTATGTGTTGGTAGATACATTTTCCGATATTTCCCTATAAAGCCCTTTGGTCCCACAAGGACTGCGGTGTTGTATAAGGTGGCTTGTGTTTTTTCGCTTAGTTCTGGCATGCCAAAGACTATGTGGATTTCATATTTTCGGGCGATCTCTTTTATGGTGTTTGTGGATGGACCTGGAATTTTTTCTGCTAACCTGTAAAGCTCATCTCTAAGTGTATAGCCGGTTAATGAAAGTTCTGGAAAAATCACAAGTTCTGCACCCTGCTGTTTAGCCTTTGCGGTAGATTCTTCCATTTTTTGTATATTAGCTGTCTTGTCCCCTCTTTGACAGCTTATTTGACACAACGCCACTTTGAATTTATTTTTCATACATTCACCAATCTACTGTTGAGTATGGGGGAGTCTGAAGTCAAGCCCCACTGTTCTGTATTGGATTTTTGTCGTCAAAGGCATTCGTCTCTTGTGCTCCATGTTTTTCCACCGTGTCTCCACTCTTTCCACCAACTCTTTTTTCAAGCCTAATTGTTCCGCTATTTCTTCAACCTTCATAAAGTGTTCGAGGCCGTAAAGAATGAGATCTAAAACTTCGTACTTTACGCCTATTTCCTCTTCAGCTGTTTGTCCAGGCCAAAGCATTGGTGTTGATGGTTTGTTGACAATTTCTTCTGGGACATCTATATGCTTTGCCAGTTTTCGCACTTGAGTCTTGTAAAGATCCATTAGAGGTGCTATATCCGCCGCGGCGTCTCCCCACTTAGTGAAATACCCTATCATTACTTCAGATTTATCTGAACTACCACACACTATTAGGTTAAATTTGTTGGCGTAGTAATATAAATAAAGCATTCGTGTGCGGGCTTTCAAGTTCCCATTAGAGAGCTTGTCCTCTGGATCGAAAGCCGGTATTGTTTTCTGCAAAGCCTCCAACGTTGGTGTTATATCAATAATTTCAGTTTTTATCCCGAATTTTTCTGCGACAAGCTCGGCATGTCTTATGTCTTCAGGGCTGTAGGTCTCCTTTTCTGGTAGTAGTAGCCCTAAAATTTTGTTTCCTCCAATGGCTATAGCGGATAGGGCTGCTGCTGTGCTACTGTCAACACCTCCTGAAAGACCGAGCACTATGCCTTTCGCCTTGGCTTTTTCCACGTAATCTTTTATGAAGCGAGTAATCTTGGTTTTGACTTCTTCCCAGTTCAACTCCAAGACTTGTTGAGTGAGTTTCAAGGGATGTTCTCTCCAATGCATATTGGATTAGGCAAGTATTTAAGGACGAAGATTAATAAATGATTTAAATGTGGCTTGACGAAATGTGAAGGACTGAAGTATGGGAAGAAGAAGAAGAAAAGTGATTCGTATCCCCAAAAAACGGTTGCCGAAACTCTACTCCTGCCCAAGCTGCGGAAAAGAAGCAGTTCGCGTGGAGATGTTTCGTGAAGAAGGCCGCGCAGTTGTGAGCTGCGGAAACTGTGGGGCACAGGAAGAGTTTCCGGTTAAGCAAGCCCTGGGTGAGATAGACGTATATTGCATGTTTACTGACAAATTTTACAGCGGGTTGAAGAACACAACTGCAAGGCAAAGTTGAGGATAGCTGTAAGGTGAAGCTGCAATGGTGGGTTCTGTAGAGAAGTATTTACTTGGCAAGATTCAGAGCGAAGGTGCAATTCATATAACGCTTATCGATCCAGAGAAAGTTACTCCATCACAAGCCTCGGTGATTGCTGAGAAGGCAAAAGCGAGCGGGACATCCGCCATAATGGTAGGGGGGTCCACTTTTATCTCTACTAAACATCTTGACAGTGTGGTTAAAACGATTAAACGAGCTGTTGGGCTCCCCGTCATCCTGTTTCCAAATAACGTAACCAGCATAAGCCGCTATGCGGATGCAATATGGTTTATGTCCCTTCTAAATTCCACAGACCCATACTTTATAATAGGGGCACAAGTTTTAGGGGCTCCATTGGTTAAAAAGTACAATCTAGAGCCCATCCCAATGGGCTACATCATTGTCGGTGAGGGTGGCACCGCTGGGATAATCGGGAAGGCTGTGCCAATCCCCTATGACAAGCCAGAGCTAGCTGCAGCACACGCGTTAGCTGGGCAGTATTTGGGCATGCGCTTCATATATCTTGAGGCTGGATCGGGCGCTAAACAGCCGGTGCCTCGTGAAATGATTAGACTCGTTAAGGGCTGTATAACGGTTCCTTTGATTGTTGGTGGAGGAATAAAGTCTGGGGATCAAGCTTTTGACGCGGTATCCGCTGGTGCGGATATAATCGTTACCGGCAATGTTGTGGAATATGGGCAAGTTGAAGATCGAGTTTCCAGAATTATTGAGGGTATAAAACAGAGTAAGATGCAGGCTTAATTTAAGTGTAAGTTTAAGTTTTAGAAAACATTTATGCTTCAAAGAAAAGCTATGACGACGTTCTTCTTTTTTATGTCAGCAAAAACTAAAATAAAATCCCTAGTGTAGCTTTGTAAGGAGGGATTGATTGAACAAATCTATGAGCGATGCGTATGCAAAATATGTAGAAAGCTTAGAGAAACAACTTGAAGTGTTATACGCTATAAGCCGAATGGCCCGAAAAAAAGGTTACGACCCCTCCATTAGTCCTGAATGTGAAATTGCAAGAGATATGGCGGATCTTGTTGAAGGATTAGTGGGTCCTAAGGGTGTTGCGGGAAGAATCAGAGAATTAAGCCAAAAGCTTCCAAGGGAAGAATTGGCCTTCAAGATTGCCGAGGAAATTGTCTATGGGAGATTTGGGCACATGGAGCCTGAGGCAGCAGCCGAACAAGCTGTGCGCACAGCCTTGGCAATTCTAACCGAAGGTGTCACCGCCGCCCCAGTTCAAGGCGTGGCTCATGTTAAAATTAAAACGAATCATGATAATTCAAGATACTTAGCCATTTACTTTGCTGGGCCGATACGCTCTGCTGGGGGTACAGATCAGGCGTTAACTCTTGTTATTGGCGATTTTATCCGCAGACTTTTAGGGTTAGACCGTTACAAACCTACTGATGAGGAGATTGCCCGTTTTATTGAGGAAATTAGGCTTTACGAACGCGCGGTGAGTCGCTTTCAATATCATGTTTCTGACGAGGAATTGCGGAGGGCTCTCAAGTGGATTCCCGTGGAAGTTACTGGAACAGAAACAGATCCTGTTGAGGTTTCATCATATCGTAACCTCCCTAGGATCGAAACTAATAAGGTGCGTGGTGGCGCTTTACGTGTTGTTAATGATGGAATTGTAGGGAGGGCATCAAAAGTTTTAGCGATTGTCGAGAAACTTGGGATTCAGGGATGGGATTGGCTTAAAGATATCCGCAAAATGTCCGAAAAGAAATCTGCTGGCTTTATGGACGATGTAGTTGCCGGACGGCCCATTTTCTCTTTTCCATCTAGGCATGGAGGCTTTCGTTTACGCTATGGGCGTTCAAGGAACACGGGCTTAACGGCTGTCGGCATCCATCCGGCAACAATGCTTGTATTACAGGGGTTTATAGCTGTTGGTACACAACTTCGCCTTGAACTTCCAGGCAAGGGAGGCATCGCTGTTCCTGTTGACTTTTTAGAGCCTCCGATTGCTAAATTGAGGGATGGTTCTGTCGTTAAGGTTTCCTTAGAAAATTTTGCCGACGTAAAAGATCAAATTGAGAAAATCTTGTTTCTGGGCGATATCTTGGTCAGTTTTGGCGATTTCTTATATCAAGGAAAAAGTTTGGTTCCAGCTGGATATGTAGAAGAATGGTGGGCTGCAGACTTACAAAAAGCTATTGCAACCAATTTTAACGGAAATTTAGAAGAAGCCGCCGCTTTTGTTGGGATTTCCCCCAGCAAGGTTAAGTGCCTCATTAAAGATCCCTTTACATGTAAGCCTTCCTTTGAAGAAGCAGTAAATCTTGCTCTAAAACTGAAGGTGCCACTTCATCCAGCTTTTACACCATTCTGGTCAAGTCTCGGGTCTGTTGAAAAACTAGTCCACTTAAAAAACTGGTTATCAAAGTGTGATGTGGAGTATAATGGTGACTTTGCTTGCAGAATTGTTGGCGAAACGGAAGAAAAGGTAAAAGAGGCCCTTGAGACAATATGCTTACCTCACAAGGTTATGTATGGCAAAATAGTGCTCGAAGACGACGAAGCACGAGTCCTTGCTTTTTGTTTAGGTCACAAATGCTCTGATATTAGCGTCTCTGGCAGCGAAACTGTTTTGGAGGTTATCGAGAAACTTTCCGGGGTTGCTGTAAGAGATAAGGCCCCCACCTTTGTAGGAGCAAGAATGGGTAGACCAGAGAAGGCAAAAAGAAGGGAGATGAAGCCTCTTGTGCATGTACTGTTTCCAGTGGGTTTAGCAGGAGGCCCTCAAAGGGATATAATTGAGGCTTGTGAAAAAGGGAATGTTTTCGTAGAAATTGTTAGGCTAAAATGTCCCAAATGTAATGTGTATTCCTTTAAGATAAAATGTCCAATCTGTGGCTCTGAAACCGTTGCAGAAACGGCTTGCCCCCGTTGCGGCAAAATTCTAAATGACGAAAGGGAGTGTCCAGTTTGCAAAATTCCTGCGGTTCGGTATAGAAAATGCGCAGTTAACGTTAAGACACTCCTTGAGGAAGCATGTAATATCCTGCAAGTTTCGATGCCAAGAATTCTGAAAGGTGTTAAAGGTTTAACTAACGAGACAAAGATGCCTGAGGTTCTCGAGAAGGGCATTTTGAGAGCGAAATACGACTTATCTGTCTATAAAGATGGGACCATCCGGTTCGACGCAACGAACGCTCCCCTCACGCATTTTAAACCTGCTGAAATTGGTGTTTCAATTGAGAAACTTATGCAGCTCGGCTATCATTATGATATTTATGGCTCCCCTTTGATAAATCCTGAACAAATTTGTGAGCTTAAAGTGCAAGATGTGGTTATTCCAGTTAAATGTGCGGAATATTTTGTACGTGTTGCCAGCTTTTTGGACGAGCTTCTCATGAAAGTTTATAGGCTTCAACCGTACTATAACGTGAGACGCATTGAAGATCTTGTCGGGCATCTGGTTATTGGTTTAGCGCCTCACACTTCAGTTGGCATCTTGGGGCGAATTATAGGCTTCACCAACTTGAATGTGTGTTATGCCCATCCTCTCTGGCACTCCGCAAAACGTAGGGACTGTGACGGCGACGAGGACGCTTTAATGCTTGCGCTCGATGCTTTACTTAACTTTTCCAGAAAATATTTGCCTGCGCAAATCGGTGGAATAATGGACGCTCCTTTACTGCTTATGCCTATTGTTAATCCAAAGGAGGTGCAGAGGCAAGCGCATGACTTTGATGTTGCAAGTATGTACCCCTTGGAGTTTTATGAGAAAACCTTACAGAGAGTAGAAGCTAAACACGTAAGTCCTATAATAGATCTCATAGAACATAGGCTTGGAACGGAGGCGCAATTTGAAGGCTACCACTTTACTGTACCAGTTTCAAATATAGGCCTGGGTGTCGAGGAAAGCGCCTATAAACGATTTAAAACAATGACTGACAAGTTAAATGGACAACTTTCCCTAGCAGAGAAGATTGGAGCTGTGGACGTCCGGAAAGTGGCGTTAAAGGTTTTAGTTAAACATTTTATCCGTGACATCGCCGGAAACCTGAGGGCCTTTTCAACTCAAGGCTTTAGATGTAAGTCGTGTAATAAACGGTTCCGTCGTCTACCATTGAAGGGCAAGTGTCTACAATGCGGAGGTGACCTAACCCTCACCGTTTATCGTGGAAGCATAGAGAAATACCTAGAGGCTGCCGAACACATCGCCCGGAAATACCGTTTGCCAAAATACTACACCCAAAGAATCACCCTTATAAGGGATGAAATCAACTCCCTTTTCGAAGGAAAAAAACCAAGACAAATAAGCTTAACAGATTTCACTTAAGTGAAAACTTTTCTATCCTTTATTGTTAAAAACTGATTTGGATAACGATGCCTAAAGAGAGGTACCATCCAAACGCTTACCTGAGAGAATTTAGGAATGTTAAAACAGGCCTAAAAGCGAGAACCGCGATATTGGACTTTCTAGAAAAGACTTCAGCGAGTACAAGGGAAATTTCAAAAACAACCGGCTTACCCTACAACGTTGTGCTGCACCACTTGAAACTTTTAGAGATAAAAGGCATAGTTCAGCGTAAGAACAGTCGACCAGCAACTTGGACGCTTACAGGGTTTGGGCAAAAACGTTTAGGTTAGCTTTTCAACCCAAAATGGGCATTGGCATGGTAGCTCTCCACATTTTGGACATTTTCCGTTATATTTACGGACAGCCGCTTCCTCCAAATTGACGTCTGATATGTTTGCTAAAGAAGCTAACCATGCGATAACATCCGCAAACTCATTTTCTAACGCCTTTTTATCACCTGCTTTTAGAGCTTCACCTAACTCTGCGACTTCATCCACAAGCCATTCAAACGTTTTTTCAACTCCCCTCTTAGAATCTTTATGAAAGTAGAGCCGATGCATCAAATCTTGAAATTCACGTATTTGCATACTTTTCCCAGCTGGATTTTGTATTTTTTGATTTTGTAGTTTAAACCTTTAGGTTATTAGTGAAACTTCGCTGGCCTTTTGCGACTATGTGCATTACTCTCACTCCTTGCCTCTCCAAGTAGGCGGCTATGAATCTTCTGTGGCAGTGTTTTGGGTTTGGCTCCATACACATTATACATGTCTTTTTCTGGGCGGCTATCTTCACCAGTTTCTTTACCCCTTCTTTGAAAAGTTTGGTTTGCATATGTTTCTTATAGCCGCCTTTGCGGTAGCCTCCCAACTCTTTGCCAAGCCAGACATACTCTACACCATGTTCTGAGAGCCACTTTTCCATGTTCTCCCTTTTAAAATGCTCAACTTTTGATGTTGGAAACCGACGGACGTCCACCAAAACGTGAATATCATGTTCTTTTAAAAGTTCAAGAAACACATTTAAATTGCGATCGCTGTGACCAATAGTCCAAACGGTTATTTCGTTGCTCAATATTTGAAACCTAGCGGATTTTTATGTATTGGTAGGCTTCTGTAGTATTTTCAAAACAGTAATGCACTTTTTGGTAATATTTTCTAAACTCCGCTACATCTGCTCTAACTTTTTCCGGCAATTCCTTGTCTATTATCACGCGTTTTATGAATTCAGCTATTTCAATCATTTCATATTCACGCATTCCAAGTCTTGTCACCTCTGAAACACCAAGTCTTATGCCCCCGGGATGCTGGAAGTGCCTACCTTCTTTTATATCCCATGGCAAAAGGTTTCTGTTTACTATTATGTTTGCCTTCTCCAACGTTCCTTCTATAGTGCCTCCATCGCCATACTTAGTTATATCTATCAAAATTACATGGGATTCCGTGAATCCTTTATGTTCAGCCAAAACGTTGAAACCTCGTTCATAGAGTGCTTGAGCGAGGGCCTTCGCGTTCCTAACTACTTGACGGGCGTACTCTCTTCCGAACTCAAGCATCTCAGCCGCTGCGATGGTCACGCCAGCCACTGCATGTAAGTGATGGTTGCTTACCATTCCCGGGAATGTAGCGCGCTTTATTCTGTTGGCATATTTTTCCCAGGATAAGACTCCACCGTGTTGTGGGCCAAAGAAGGTTTTATGGGTGCTGAAGCTTACTACGTCGGCCCCTTCACGTAGGGGATCTTGGAAACATTTCCCGGCTATTAGGCCTGCTACATGCGCTGCGTCATAGCCAACTGTTCCGCCCACTGCATGGATAGTGTCCGCGAGTTCTTTTACTGGATGCGGGAATGGGAACACGCTGGCTCCGAACATGACAAGTTTCGGCGGCCTTCCTTCAGCTGCTAGCTTTTCTATCCGCTGTTTTGCCTTGTCTACGTCGATGTTTAACTCTTTGTAATCCATGGGCAAATACTCCACCACTAACCCTCGCACAGCTCCTGCTGTGCCTCCTAGCTCTTTTTTACCCGTGGTTATGTGGCCGCCGCATGGTATGGACAGCGCCATCATGGTGTCGCCGGGTTCTGTGAATGCCGTATAAACGACAAGATTTGCTACAACTCCTGAGATGGGTCTGACATCAACAAACTCTGCATCGAAAAGTTTCTTCATAAGCTCAATGCATTTAAATTCTACTTGATCTATGAAGCGGCATCCAGCATAAACACGTTCTCCAGGCCAGCCTTCGGCATAACGATTCCCAAAATCTGTTGTTAACGCCTCCCGCACTGCCGGACTTGGGATGTTTTCACTTGCAATTAACGGGATACATTCGCGGAACCATTCATGATGCTTTTGAAGAAGCCACAACACATGATCATATTCTTCACGGGGAGATAACACATTAACACCCGTGCACATTATCTCCTTCTCGAATAAAACCATTTTGAGTTTAGCGCAACATTAATTACAGGGAGGGCTACACTTCAGTAATTGATAACTTGGAGAGAAATCAATGAGCAGGAAGAGGAAAAGTGAATCAGCACCCATGCCTGCTGCAAGCGCTGGATTGTTGAGGTTCTTTGAGGAGGAAACTGAAGGAGTAAAAGTTAAACCTGAAATTTTAGTAGCAGCTGCTATTGCGTTGATAGTTGTGTGCATTTTGGCGCGTGTATTTTTCTAAGGTTCAGCGACGAGCGGGTGTATGTAACACTTCTATTCTTTGAACAGCATTCAAATGAATGAATATTTCACTACGTTCCTCCCTAGCTGCAACTTGCGGTATTGGTTGGGCTATAGTTGCCCTTAAAATTATTGCTTCTGCATCTGAAAGCCATATCCCCGGCGGTTCGCGAGTTACAGCGGCAAGTGTTCCTTCAAAACCATAAGAAGGGTCCAGAATAACCCTAACCTCTTTTCCCAAATTTTTCTCCAGCATATGGAAAATCGTCAGTGGTATGTTCTGCTCGGGCATAGGACCAGCAAAATTTTAAGTAGTATTTTAAGAATAAAACAGTTACTATTTCCAGCAACAATCCGGAAAACTTTGAGGGTAATTTCACGTTCACCGTTGCATCTGCCATTTTTAAATTAACTTTAAAATTTTTATGTTCCAGTTTTGCGACACTTTAATATGATTAATAAATAATTGATAGAAAACACTTGGTTGGATCCATGTGACTGTTGATGAGTCATTCAACCAGTACTTAGACAGGGCTGTTAAACATTACTCCTCTCTATTTAAACTGCCATCTTACGGTAGAATCATTGCGCTCTCGGTATTTGTATGTTTGATAGGGGGTCTCTTTTCAATAACCTCTCTATTTCCATTTATCCAAAACGTGATCCATGGGGTGCTTTTCGGCCTGCTTCTGTTCATTGTAACAATTTTTTTGAATCATTTTCTAAAACACTTTGTTTTAAAGAAAGATCCAGTTTATGATCTTAGAAGAATAGCAACACTTTCCCTTTTTTGCTGGATTTTATGGATTTTTTTCATTCTAATTGGATTTATCTTTTCTATCATTTTTGGTTTTGGAAATGTATGGGCTGTTAGATTTTGCCTTTTAGGTTTTTCAGCGGTCTTAATTCTCCGTTTTATTGTGCTTTATGTAACTTCTTCTTCTGGACTGAAACATTTTATTGTGGCTGCCACGTTTCCACCTCTTGCCAGTTTGGTTCCATTTCTATTTCTATGGTCTAGGGCTATCGAACTCTGGAGAGTTTTCTTTTTTATTGTCTATGCATTTGGAGTGGTCCTAATCTCAAGTTTTATCTTTCTTTTTCTTTTAAATAATGTTGGTAAACAGACGGTTGGTTTTCCTTCTTTGTCCATTTTTAGAGGTTTTTTGTTGAATTGGATCGCCGACTTAAACGAGCCTTTCGAAAGTTTCCTTGAAAGCCTAGGCAAGATGAGCAGCGTTGACGTTTCAATTTTGCGATTTAATAGTAAAAGCAGTAGCATCTTTGTAGTTGTTCCTTCAGTTCATCCTGGTCCCTTCAAAAACATCGGAAGCAGTCTTCTACCCTCAATGGTTAAGATGACGTTGGAAGAGAAATTCGGCGGAGTTGCCTGTACACCTTTAGGTCTTCTCGGCCACGAGCTTGACTTGGCTTCTCAAAAGCAGAGCCAAAAAATAATTAATCATGTTGTTGAATCTGCTGATTTCATAGTTTCTGACGAGGGAGCCACTCAGTTTGTTAAAGTTAGAAATGAGTTGGCCACGGTCTGTTGCCAAATTTTTGGCGGAATAGCTTTAATGAGCTTTTCACTAGCTCCGAACACTACAGAAGACCTCTCATCGGAATTGGGTTCAATTATCCGACAAGAAGCACTTAAACGTGGATTAAACGCATGCATTTTTGTAAATGCGCATAACAGTATAAACGGAACACCCAACCAGAAAGAGGCTTTGAAGGCGTTGAAAGAAGCTGCTATAGCCTGCTTGAATGCGGCTGCTTCATCGAGTAAAGCAGCCTTCAAAATAGGCGCAGCCACTGTGAAGCCGAAAGATTTTCATCTTGTAGATGGTATGGGGCCTGGCGGCATCACTGTACTAGTTGTTGAAGTACTCGGAAGGAAAGCTGCCTATGTGGTCCTTGATGGAAACAATATGGTTTCAGGTCTACGGGAAAAGATTCTCTCTGCGCTTCAGTCGCTGGGTTTTGAGGATGGTGAAGTTTTCACGACGGATACTCATTCCGTAAATGCTGTGACCTTAAATGCTCGGGGGTACCATCCGATAGGGGAAGTTATGGATCATGAAAAGCTAATTAACTATGTGAACGAGGCAGCGCGTCTGGCATTGGAAAAACTTGAAAAAGCAAAAGTTGGGTTTCGTTCCGTCACCGTTGACAGTGTCAAGGTCATTGGTCGGGAGGCTTTAGAAAAACTATGCGTTCTTCCGGATATGGTGCTCCGCCGGGCTAAACGTGTTGTTGTCCCCATATTTGCTGTAACATTTACACTTCTAATGTTATTTTTGCTCTTAATTTAGGCTAACCCTAATAAGCAAAGAATATTCCAACTTTTCATTCCAAAGAAGGGTAAAACTCTTGCTCAAAGAGATTAGAATTCACGGTAGGGGTGGACAAGGAGCCGTAACCGCTGCACAGTTGTTGGCTTATGCCGCACATATTGAAGGTAAATATGTGCAAGCTTTTCCATTTTTTGGTGCTGAACGACGCGGGGCTCCCCTCAGAGCTTTTGCCAGAGTAAGCAATAGGCCCATTCTTACTCATAGCCAAGTGTACAATCCAGACTACGTTTTAGTTTTGGACCCACAACTCTGCATGATCGTAGATGTTACCGAGGGATTAAAAGAGGATGGAATAATCGTTTTGAATACATCCAAGCATCCCGCTGAACTTAAGCTCGGAAATTGGCGTGCAGCTACCGTTGACGCAACTGGAATAGCCCTTGAACTTGGGCTTCTCATGGCTGGCCAGCCTGTTGTTAACACCTCCATGGTTGCCGCTTTTGCAGGCGCTTCCGGTGTTGTCAGGTTAGATAGCGTTTTGAAAGCGATAAAAGAAAACTGGCGGGGTAGTGTCAGAGAAAAGAATGCACACGCAGCGGAGCTTGCCTATGAACGCTTGGTAAAGTGGTGGTAGACATTTATGGATGTTACTAAAACACGTCCAAAAATGTCCGTTGCCCCTTTGTCTTTGCCAACAGTTGGCAGTGTTGGAAAAACTGGCTCTTGGAGAACTTTTCGTCCAATTGTTGACTACTCAAAATGCACGAGGTGCATATTTTGCTGGATTTACTGCCCAGACGCTGCCATAACAAGACGTGAGGACGATTCTCCTGAAATTGATTACGACTACTGCAAGGGTTGCGGAATATGCGCCAATGAATGTCCAGTTAAGGCTATCACTATGAAAAGGGAGGAGGAATAAATGGGGCGAGTGATGATAGATACTGCAAATCATGTAGCGGCATATGCGGCGAAAGCTGCAAGAGTTAGAGTTGTTGCCGCTTACCCGATAACTCCACAAACCACTGTGGTTGAAAAAATTGCAGAGCTAGTGGAAAAAGGAGAAATGGACGCAGAATATATCTGCGTGGAGTCTGAACATAGTGCCATAGCTGCATGTATCGGTGCAGCAGCGGCGGGTGTAAGAACTTTTACGGCGTCCTCCGCGCAAGGTTTGGCTTTAATGCATGAGGCACTCCACTGGGCTTCTGGGGCGCGTTTGCCTATTGTCATGGTTGTTGTTAACCGTGCTATGGGAGCGCCTTGGAGTATATGGCCAGACTTCAGCGACTCCTTGTCGCAGAGGGACACTGGTTGGATTCAGTTTTACTGCGCAGACAGCCAAGAAGTCTTTGACACCGTCATACAAGCATACAGGCTTTGCGAAGACGAACGCATTTTCCTCCCGGCGATGGTCTGCCTTGAAGGCTTTATACTGTCACACAAATATGTGCCAGTAAAAATTCACGATCAAGATGACGTTGATGCCTTCCTGCCCCCATATAGGTCAGGATGGATCCTGGATACAAGCAATCCAGTCACATGCGTGAATTTGGTTTCGCCGGAATGGTACATGGAATTTCGCTACATGATACAAGAGGCTATGGAAAACGCAAAAATGTTGATTCCGAAAATTGACAAAGAGTATGGCGAAAGGTTCGGCTTTCGATACGGTGGGCTTGTCGACAAATACTTGTGCGAAGACGCAGAATTAGTAATTTGCACTATGGGAACAATGGGCGCTGAAGCGAAAATAGCCGCTAATAACTTGAGAAAAGAAGGCTTGAAGGTTGGAGTTGCTCGCATAAGAGTCTTCCGTCCATTTCCAGTTGAGGAAATTAGAAAGCTTGCAGAGAAAGCTCGCATGATTGCTACGATAGATCGACACATCTCCTTTGGAATGGATGGCTTCCTTGCAACGGAGGTTAAGGCTTCTCTTTATGACATGAAAAACAAACCTTCAATCGCTGGCTTCATCGCTGGACTAGGTGGGAGAGATGTAACCTTCAAGACCATTGAAAAAGTTGCCAGAAAGTGCATGAAATGGCTTGGAAACGGCAGAGTCGAGAGGGAAACTGAATGGGTTGATTTAAGGGACGTGAAAACATGACGACAATAAAAGAACTCCCTAGGGAAGAGTATCTACTTAAAGGACACGCTGCATGCGCAGGCTGCGGTCCATCAATAGCTTTACGCCTGTTATTCAAAGCCTTGGGAAACAAGGTATTTTTAGTTGTCCCCGCAAGTTGTACAACAGTCATTGAGGGACCTTACCCGTTCACATCTTTTGCTGTTCCCGTTCAGAATACTCTATTTGAGGCCGCAGGTGCTACAGCATCTGGCATCGCTGCTGCCCTTAAAATCCGCGGTTTAGATGACGTAACCGTTGTAGGCTGGGCTGGTGATGGTGGAACTACCAACATAGGTATTCAATCTCTATCCGGAGCTGCTGAACGTGAAACAAATTTTATCTATGTATGCTATGATAACGAGGCCTATGGCAACACCGGTTTACAAAGGAGCGGGGCAACACCTTACGGTGCATGGACGACAACAACCCCCATGGGTAAGAAAGAAAGGAAAAAGGATATGCCCTCCATAATGGCCGCTCATAGAATACCATACATTGCTACGGCGTGCCCCTCCTACCCCGTTGACTTTATCAACAAACTCAGAAAAGCCAAAGAAATCAAGGGCACTAAATACATCCATGTATTAACACCATGCCCAACTGGCTGGCGATATGATGCAAGCAAGACCGTAGAGATTGGGCGTCTGGCAGTCCAAACTGGAGTATGGGCTCTTTATGAAATTGAACAAGGCAAATTCCGGCTTAACCCGCCCAGCGACCGCCTAACTGATAAGTCACAACGAAAACCCGTGGAAGAATATCTGTCCATGCAAGAAAGGTTCCGTCATCTCCCAGAGGATAGTATTAAGAAAATTCAAAGATGGGTGGACGGGGACTGGGAACATTACCAAACCTTGGCTTCGCTGGAACGATGCATCTAAAATGGTGACTGTGTGGAAAAATATATGAACCTCATGGTATAGTCTGTTATATTAACGTCGCCATAAGAAGCATTAATAAGGAGGTAAAATATGGCTGAGGATAAACAGAAGAAAACTGCAAAACCGACGGCGCAAGCAAATGAGAACATAGTGCTCATTGGCAAGAAACCAGTGATGAACTATGTCCTAGCATGTCTAACCTTCTTTAATTCTGGCGCGCAAAAAGTCGTCGTAAAAGCTAGAGGACGGGCAATCAGCAGAGCTGTTGATACAGTCGAATTGCTAAGAAGAGCTTTTGTAAAAGATTTGCAGATCAAAGACATTTCAATAGGAACAGAGGAAGTTGTACGCGGAGAGGGCCAAAAGACTAACGTTTCAACAATCGAAATAACAGTTGCAAAACCATAAGCATCCAACTGATCAATACGCGTATATTCATGGGCAACGTTACGTTAGACTATTGACTTTTTCTTGCAATTTAATGAGATAACTCTATATAACGCAAGTCTCTCTAAATGTTAATCCATTTGCTGGTGAGCAGAATGACTACTTATCCCAGAATTGTTGTAACCCCTCCCGGACCAAAAGCCCGGGAAATTGTGAAAAAAGATGAAAGGCTTATTTCACCCTCCTATGTGCGCTTTTACCCTCTTGTGGTAGAGTCAGCAGAAGGTTGCATAGTTAAGGATGTTGATGGAAATGAGTATATAGACCTCAACGCCGGGTTGGCGTGCCTAAATGTAGGTCATAGGCATCCAAAAGTTGTTGAAGCTATTAAGAAGCAGTGTGACCGCTTTCTACATTATTCTAACACAGACTTTTATTACAATGAAGTTGTTGTTCTTGCAGAGAAACTTTCGGAAATCACGCCTGGAAATTTTGAAAAGAAAGTTTTTTTTGGCAACAGTGGGACAGAAGCTGTTGAGGCTGCAGTAAAGCTGGCGAAATGGCATACTAGGAAACAACTTTTTGTCAGTTTTATAAACGCTTTCCACGGGCGAACCATCGGGGCTCTATCTTTTACAGCCAGCAAACCTGCGCAAAGAAGATATTTTTTCCCGCTAATGCCCGGCGTCACACATGTTCCATATCCATATTGTTATCGTTGCCCTTTTAAACAGACGTATCCCGATTGTCATTATTGGTGTGTTGACTTCATAGACGAATATGTATTACAAAAATATGTGCCACCCGAGGATGTTGCCGCCATTATGTTTGAACCAATTCAAGGCGAAGGGGGATGTGTTGTCCCACCGCCAGAATACTTTAAACGTCTGAAGAAGCTTGCTGATAGGTATGGCATTCTATTGATAGACGACGAAGTACAATCAGGCATAGGCAGAACTGGCAAATGGTTTGCTATCGAACACTGGAACATTGAGCCGGATGTAATCTGCAGTGCTAAGGCATTAGCTTCCGGTCTACCTCTAGGTGCAGCGATTGCTAGGGCAAAGGTGATGGACTGGACCGGAGGTTCGCATGCCAGCACTTTTGGTGGAAATCCGCTGGCATGTGCGGCGGCTATCGCCGTGATAGAAGTAATAAAAGAGGAGAGACTGCTGGAAAATGCTGCAAAACAGGGAACATACATCATGAAAAGATTTGAAGAGCTCAAAGAAACTAGCGAAATCATCGGTGACGTTAGAGGGAAGGGTCTGATGATAGGTGTTGAGTTCGTAACTGACAAGGAAAGCAAAACCCCCGCTCCAGATAAGGCAAATGAAGTTATGATGCGTTCATGGAAACGCGGAGTCACCGTTATCACTTGCGGAGTTTCAACCATTAGAATCATACCCCCACTAACTATAACAAGAGAACTCGTAGACTCAGCTCTAGACATAATAGAAGATGTCGTAAAAGAGGTTGAACAAGAAAAACGGTGATCAAACCGCGACATCTAGTCGTTATGTTTCTCTTTTCTGTGGTTTTGGCTCGCGTATCAAAAATAGTATTAGAATAATTGAGGGCGAGGCTAAAACAGCGGCCAATAGGAAAGGTAGCTGAGGCGAAAATTTTTCACACAGTACACCTCCTATAGCACCGCCTATAGCCATGGCAACATATGTGAAAAAGTTCATAGATCCCGTTACTTTTCCACGTATTCTTGAGAAACCAAATCTGCAAACAGTGATTGATATGACGAGAATCCCAAAAGCATTGAAAGTCCAGCAAGAGGCATTGCCATGAAAAGTGTAAAGTAGTTTCCGTAAACAAAAAGAAGCATTGCCGGAATTGTTATTAAGTGTGCTGCTATCAAAGGGATTTTTCTTCCAGTTTTACCTATCAATTTTCCGGCTGGAATAGCCGAAGCCACCATACAAATAAAAAGCGCTGTCATTACGTACCCCCATCTAATGCGGGCAAGCTGAAGTGCCGGATCTGCTTGCGGCGACATCCCTTGAATTAGCGGCCCTCCTATCTGCAGCTCGTAGAAAGCATAAACTAGAAAGAGTGTTTGAATCATGGAGAAGGATGAGCGTGTTATCATTTCGGAAAGGAATAGAAAAAACATTGAGGCTAAGGATATTATTCCAATTATTAATGGACTTCCATCAAGTTGAATAACATAGTCAGAATAATATGTCCTAGGGATCTCTTGGGCAAAATCCATTAAAATCCAGCTTATGATAAGGACTAGGTAGTTTCCTCTAAAAAGGAGAATTCCCCTTTAAGCTTAGCTTTTAAAGGCATTTTCTTATCATTTAGAAGTTAGCAGGCTTAGCTATAACCTCCCTTATCTTTAGATCAAAAAATCTGCCACTGTTTGCCGGCTTTATTCGCAGAGCAGTGTCAGCTCCTCTACCAGTTCCAGCCACGGCCAAAATATCCTTGTCCACCGGTATTAAACCGGCATCAGCAGCCATTAATGTGATTTCAACACATACTTTTGTCCCTTCCCCCATAAGTCTGAGAGTGTTGGCAATTAACTCAAGAGGCGCAAGTGTTCCGAAATCCTTACGTATTGCCCGCTCCGCGCTGCTTAGTGCATGGGTACCCGTGAAAATCTTTGCTCCATTATGTAAAATTTCCTTTTTAAATTCTTCTTTTAACTCTGTTTCTCCGGGTTTTTGGAAACCAAAGCAATGGGTAACCACTACGACATTATATCCCTTTAAAATTTTTGCAGCTTTTGCTCCTGTCTCACCAGTTGTAGACGCAACTACGATATCTTTTATTCCTTCTTTTTCTGCGTACTCTTTAACGGCTTTCAGTAACGTATCCGTATTATGTTTTCCAGCCGCTTGGAAATATATGACATTCCTTTCATTAAAGCTCATTTTTCTTTTCACCTACTTTCCTAGATTTTTAAGAGGTCTTTCTTAACGGTTTCCTTTTTAATTCAGTTCCACATACATAACATGTCTTTGAGTTATAGTCCGGAGAATATTTTCTATGGCATGCAGGGCAATACCTAACCCATTTTAAAGGTTTACGAATTCCAAAGGTCACCAGTGAAGCGAACTCTATGCCTAAATGGTGAGCCACATTTTGTATAGAATAGTCGTCCGTGGCAATAATAGGCGCGTACCCATGCATTTTTAACTGTAAGGCTAACGCTAAAACTTGCAAGTCTGTTTCTGAAAGAAAAGCGAAGTCTCCTATGAGGCTGGCTAAAGTCTTAATTTTTTCAATGAAAGTAGTGCTTGGTTCTCTTACTTTCAGTTTTCCACTTTCGATGGCTGCATTAAACCTCGCTAAAGCCATGGGGCTTCCAGCAAATTCCTCTTTAACCTTTGGCACAGTGTATTGGTCTTCATCTATTGAAAATGGGTCAAACCCGGCAATAAAAGCCGAAGTATCCAAAATAACCGCTTTTTTCTTCGGCGTTGCCGTTAGATTTTTCCTCCGACTCCACGGAAAAGAAGTCTACTCTTCAAACGATTGTAAAAGTTTTCCTGAAATCTTATGAATGTGGTTTCATTTTTTGAGCGAGTAATTGTTATGAAAGTATTGGAAGTCTCCATAACCTCTCTGTAGGCTCCATCAATGACTATCAAAAACTTTTTAGGCCTGAGAACCTCCACGGTGATTTTTGAATCTGCTGGGAAAACTATTGAACGCAATACGCTTAGAGAGCATATAGGTGTTAAAACAAAAGCGTCAACGGACGGATCTAGCACTGGACCCCCAGCTGAAAGTGAATATCCTGTTGATCCTGTAGGCGTAGCTATCATTACACCGTCCGCTTGGCAGTCCAGAACATGCTCTCCGTTTTTTGAAATTCTGGCATATAGTAGTTTTACGGGCTCACCGACAGTTATTAGCACTTCATTTAAGGCATCTGGAAGTTTCCTCTCGTCATATGCCACGGAGAGTTTTGCACATTTTTCAGTTATAAAGTCGCCTTTTAAGCATTTGTCAATCGCATTGAATGCCATTTCAGGTGAAACCTCCGTTAGAAACCCACGGACTCCCATGTTTATTGCCAATATCGGCGGTTCTGGTTTAGGAATCGCAACACAAGTTCGCAGGATTGTGCCGTCCCCACCAATAGTTATTATGAAATCTGTTTTCATGTTTTCGAGGCGGATGAAATTCCAATTCTTATTCTTTAGTTTCTCCTTTAATGTATCTTCGATGTAAACCTCCAGCCCCATTTTGGTTAAGTATTCTGCTGTTTCTTCTGCAAGTTTTATGGCTTTTCTTCTATCAAAGCGTGCAACAATGCCAACGCTTTTGAACAATTTTCTCCCCTTTTTGTTCAAAGGTAATTTTAATCTTGCTACCTTAACTTATATATGGGTGTTGTTTAAAAATTGCTGTGGTGAACAGCAAGCTGGTGATAACGTGAGCAAACCAGTCGATGTTGGAAGCCTCCGTGAAGGTGGATATATAATTGTGGATGGGGAACCCTGCCGCATAGTTGAAATAACAAAATCAAAACCTGGAAAACACGGTTCGGCAAAAGCTCGAATTGTCGCAATAGGTGTTTTTGATGGTGTGAAGAGAAGCATTGTCAAGCCAGTTGATGCTACAGCGGAAGTTCCTATAATCGAAAAGAGAAGCGGGCAAGTCTTCGCTGTGACACCCTCTAGTGTGCAAATAATGGATCTGGAAACTTATGAGTACTTGGATGCTCCTTTCCCTGAAGAGGAAGACTTGAAAGTAAAGCTTACGCCTGGTGTTGAAATTGAGTATTGGCGTATACTTGGCAAGGTGAAAATTGTCCGTACAAAATAGTTGAAGGTTAAGTCGTTTATTCCACTATTCCAATTTCAGTTTTTTGGGCTCCATAACAGAATTAGAAGAATGTTTCCATCGTATGGCTTTTTCAACAGTCAAAGGTGTCTCACCAGCCTTTGAACCTAGAATTTAGGCTGTTGGTGTCTAAGATTTTTCATTAAGCTTATTTTGCTGTCTATTCTTTGTTATGTTTGAAGCCGATGACGCGAGAAGAGCCGTCTGAGCAATGATGACTTTTGAGGAGAGCTGAGGCTTCACTTGATAGGAATTTCATATTCATGTTTTCTTGGTAAACGTATTTCTAAAATGCCTCTCTTGAACCGTATTTCCATGCGGTCCATGTAAACAGGCACCGGGATTCTCGTTCGACATTGGAATCTTTGGAATTCACCCTTATAATGGGTTATGCCGAAGTCATAAAAACTTACTTTCCTCCTCATTTTTGCTGAAACTTCGATGGTGTCTTTATTGACTGGTTTCACTTGTATAGTGTTCTGCTCCGCATATGGCAAGTCAACGGTTATTATAACTTCGTCACTGGTTATCATCACATCGCGAAGAGGCTCCATTGTGCATGTTCTACAATTCCAGCTTGGCCTTTCTAGAAATGTTTCTCTGACCCTTTCCGCCCAATCTTCAAGACTTTCAAAATACTCGTCTATTAAGTCAAAAATTGAACGTCTTCTTCTAAAACTTTCCTCAGACATGCGTGCTCCTCCTATGAAATATAGAGTGGAATGTCGTACTCCTGTGTCTTACGTATCTTCGCTAGTTCTTGTTGTGTTCTCTTCATCATGTCTCTTGCCTTCAAACGTATTTCTTCACCTTTTTCCAGAAGTTTTGAAACATCAACTTTCACACCAGTAAAGTTGGCCAACCGTTCAAGGGCTTTAGCTGCAGCTTCTGGATCAGGGTATTGGAAGAAACATTGAGCCAACAATGTTAAAGCTGGCAGCCCTAAGGTTGCACAATATTGCAGCATCACTGCTTGAGGCCCCACCATATAACCTTCCCGCAAAATTTCCACACCTTTGTCTTGCGCCATTTTCAACATGTCTGGACTTGAGGCTGCAGCGAAAACTTTTAACTCCTCAAGATCTTGCCTATCCTGAACTGGTATGCCGCTTATGGAAATCATCAGTTTAACCCCTTTACTTTTGCCCCAGTCAATTAGGGCACGCATTATTGGGTATATTAACTCTCCTTGGAGAGCTGTTTCAGAAACTGCCAAAAGGATACTATTGTTTCCGAAAATCCTGATTGGTGAATGGGGCAAGCCTTCATGTAAAACAATTATCGGCGGCAAAAGCCGTGAGTCCACGTAAGCAACTTCCTCTAAACCAAGCTCTGAAATTAGATGAGATGCGGCTATAACACCAACTAGGCCGACGTCTGGAAAGCCGAAAAGCATAACTGTCTCTTTAGGAATTTCCTTCTTCTCAATAATCTTAATTTCTTCATTCAAGCTTTCTTCCTCTCCAGAAGTCTTTGTTAAAGTAAATGTAAAAATCTTACGGGAAATACCCTATCATACGCGCGTTTTATGTTACCTTAGCCTTAAACTCTTCCACTCTGGCTAGGATCTTTTCTATTTGAAAGTGTGCTTTCATTTCTTTTTGCCAGTCCTTTGGAAGTTTTCGCTTAAATCTCCCAGCTGCTCGCCTATCCATGATAACTATTATGCCTTTGTCTTCAGGACTGCGTTGGAGCCGTCCAGCTGATTGAGCTAGCGCATTTAAGCATGGTATAGTGTTCGCATATTCCATGGCTTTATCTCCAAACTTCTCTTTGAAGTATTTATACAAGGCTTTTTGAAGTTCGGTTTTCTTTGGAAAGGGTAGTCCAACGATGATGACGGCTGAAAGCATGCTTTCCCCCTCCATGGTCATGTCTACCCCTTCACTTATTTTTCCACGAGCCACCCCGAAGACTATGCATTTCACGTTTTTCTGCAAAAAGTTCAATACATCTAAAATTTTTGTTCTCTTTTCTTCCATAAGCATAGGTACGTCTAGCCTTAATAACTTGACAACGTCTCGCATAACTTCATATGACGGAAAATAGACGGCAATTCGGCCTCCAACTTTTTGAATTATCTGATCCAAGTGTGCGGCGATGCGTTTCCACTGGATTTCGTTTCTTTTTTCAAACTTTGTTGTAACTGCCTTATCGACAAGGATAAGCCTATTCTCTAGTGGAAAAGGGCTTGGAAGCTCAAGGCTTCGGCAACGATTTCTATCTAAGCCCAACACGTCCATATAATAATTCATGTTCCATAAGGTTCCAGACATGAGAACAGCGGAGCGCAAATCGTTTATCACGCTCGCAGCTAAAGAAGGATCGAGACACTTAATTCCAAGTCGCACCCGTTTTTTTCCGTCTTTGTCAATCTCAACTTTAATGTATTTTGCGTAACTTGAACCCGTTAGGCTTGTCCAATCAGCGAGAAATTCTGCACAGCGGGAAATGTAAGAAACTGGGCTTTTCCCCATTTCACTTCTTTTTAAGCGGACAACTTCACCCTTGTCGGCAAGCTCTTGAATAATCTCAAGAAACCTGTCATGGTCTATGTCAAGCTTCTTTGCTAAGGCTTCTATGAGAGTTCTCCCTTCAATAATGTGTTCTACGTCCAATCCATAGTTTCTAAAGACTTTCTTTCCAAACTCAACCATAGTAGCGTATAATACGTCTAGGAACCCGTAATCATCTATTTCGAAGGTTTTTGCTTCTTTTTTGGCAATTCGCACAGATCTCGAAGAAAGCTCGTCTGAAAATATGCCCGCTGCATAATAGGGTAAGCTGTGAGCTTCATCAAAAATGCAGTTGGCTTCCTTCACACGGATACCCGCTCTTCCGAGAATGGACCCACGAATAGCCTCAACCAGTATATAGTTATAGTTGCCTACGACGATGTCTGCATAGCGTGTCAAAATCCTTGTAACCTCGTAGGGACACAATCCTTCGTCACGACAGACCTCGTAAACCTCATCTGGCAGGGCTGGACCGGTTTTCTTTATTTTTCTAATAATGTTGTGGGCTTGCCAGCTGGGCCTCCATCCATCATATGTTTTTTCAAAGTATTCACATGTTCTGCCGAAGGTTCCCTCTTTTAAGCCTTTACAGTAATATAGGAAGTCCCTGTACCGTATATCCCTTAGTTTCGGGTCTTCAAAAGCATGTGGGCACATTTCTTTTTTGCTTTTAAAAATCGAGGCTACAAAATTCGCGCCGCAACGTTCCCTTATGTTTTTTAACTCTCTGGAGTATATTTCTAGCTGATTTTTTGTTCTTGTTAAGACTATAAGTCTTCCCAACGTGGGGTTTAACTCTTCAGCCACAAAATAAGCTGTTAAAACTGAGATGGACTTCCCAGTACCGCATGGTGAACAAAGCAAACCTATTTTTCCATCTCGCATAACTTCATAGACAAATTTTATGGCATTAAGTTGGAATGGGCGAAAGGCAGAGTACGGAAAGAACTCTTTAACTAGACTTTCAATTTTCCCGTTAACCAACGCCTCTTGACTTGCCTCTTTAGTTAGTGATGCTCCGCAGTTCATGCAGTAGCGGTTTTTCAAATATTCTTTAATTGTATGGGTTTTGCCGCATCGACGGCAGATATAGTGTTTTTCCATTTTGATGTTTTCACTCAACTTAGTAATGGCCTTAATGTTCCTAAAGAAGGTTACCGCATTTATGTTTAAGTGAAAGCCCCTACTACTTTTGAAAAGAGGTGCTTTAATCATTGTCTAGAGAGTTTAAGCCAACCATCTTTGTGGATGTCCGCGAATGTATGGACGTAAAGGACTATCTAAGAGAATTTGGCTGTAAAGTTGTAGAGAAAGCTCTTGCACCAGCAGACTACGTGGTAGCTGAAAACTACGCCATTGAAAGAAAAGAGATTCACGATTTTTTCCGCTCGATATTTGACGGTAGACTTTTTGAACAAGCTGAGAGGCTGACAGAAACATATGAAAACGCTTGCCTCGTGGTTGAGGGCGACTTAAACGCTGTGAAACTCATCCAGACACCTCAGGTTTTTTGGGGCGCCCTTGCCAAAGTCATGGCTGACCATAACATCGCGGTGGTTTTCACACCAAATGAAGAGCACACGGCAATGTTTCTATGCATGTTAGCCAAAAAACTGCAAGAAGAGGAGAGACGAAAAATAGCGGTTAAACATAAGCCAAAAGCATACACGCTTCGGCAAAGGCAACTTTTAGCTGTGCAAAGTCTACCAAAAATAGGTCCGGAAAGAGCGGAAGCCCTTCTCAAACGCTTTGGAAGCGTTAGACGAGTATTTCAAGCTTCAAAGAGGGAGTTATTGTCCGTTAAAGGTCTTGGCGAGAAGACTGCTCAAACTATCGTTGAGTTTTTGGACACAAAATATCCTGGACTTGAGCAACAATGAATGTTTCCGTTTTTATCAGTTTAAAACCTATTTAAATGGGGAAGCATCTTACAGTTTGGAGAATCCTGATGGCTTTAGAGAGGCTTGGGTCGTCGCTTCATGAAGCTCTGCGAAAGCTTTTCAGAGCCGCAGTTGTTGACGAAGCTGCTGTTAAGGAATTGGTCCGCGATGTTCAACGCGCTCTACTCCAAGCAGACGTAAATGTACAACTTGTTTTAGATATTTCTAAACGTATAGAAGAAAGAGCCCTAAAAGAAAAAGTTCCACCGGGAATTTCGCGTCGCGAGCATGTGATAAAAGTTGTTTATGAGGAGTTGACGCGTTTTCTAGGTGAGAGACCAGTCCCGTTGAAGGTAGAGCCTGGCAAGAGAAAGGTTTTAATGCTTGTAGGCATACAGGGCTCCGGCAAAACCACTGCTGCAGCTAAGCTTGCCCGATACTTCCAGAAAAGAGGCCTTAAACCAGCATTGATTTGCGCTGACACGTATCGCCCGGGCGCTTTCGACCAGCTTCAGCAACTGGCCAATAGAATAAACGTGCCAGTTTACGGAGATCCAAAGGGCAAAGATCCAGTTAAAATTGCTCTTGAAGGCTTAAAACAATTCAGCGACAAAGAGATAGTCATTGTAGACACCGCTGGGCGTCATAAAGAGGAACACGAACTTATCAAAGAAATGAAAATTCTTGAAGAAAAAATAAGACCTGATGAAGTTATGCTAGTTATTGATGGAACCATTGGACAGCAAGCCCTCGCGCAAGCCAAAGCCTTTAGCGAGGCAACATCCATAGGTTCCATACTTCTGACAAAGCTGGACGGCTCAGCAAGGGGCGGCGGAGCCCTCTCAGCTGTCGTGGCCACTGGCGCACCGATAAAGTTCATAAGTACCGGTGAAAAAATTGAGGACATCGAGCCCTTCGTTCCATCTCGTTTCGTGGGCCGACTTCTCGGCATGGGTGACATTGAAGCCCTTATCGAGAAGGTGCGAGAAGCTGAAGTTAAAGTCCCGGAAAAAAAGGCCAAAGCCTTTTTGAGCGGCAAGTTCACCTTGACCGACATGTACGAACAGTTTGAAGCCATGCGGAAAATGGGGCCTTTTCAGAAAATTTTGAAAATGCTACCGGGTATGTCCTACAATGTTCCAGAAGAGATGCTTGAACAAGCGGAAGATAAGCTGGAAAAATGGCGCGTTATAATACAGTCCATGACTCCTGAAGAAAGGGAAAACCCCAAGATATTCGATGCTTCACGCATCAAACGGGTAGCACGGGGCTCCGGAACCAGCGAAAAAGATGTTAAAGAACTTTTAAAGCAATATGCTATGATGCGTAAAATGCTGAAAACTTTGCGGAGAAAGAAACGTCTGCCTTTCCTTGGAAAAGGCTTACCCTTTGATGTAGGGTAACTTAAAAAGCTGCAGCATAAGGGCGAGTTTCTTGAACATTCTGGAAAAAGCCTTGCAGATGCTTGAAAGGTATCCCCTTTGCGACCACTGTTTGGGTAGGCAATTTGCTTTCCTAGCGCATGGAATGGAAAACGAGGAAAAAGGAAAAATGTTGAAAACTTTGTTGTTAATGGAGGCTCAAGCGCTAGCATATGCGAAAAAAGCCGAAGGCCCGCGTATCCTTAAGATTCTAGCGACCAATGGCTTCTTAAAGTCAGCCGAAGAGGTTCTGCATAAAATGCGGAAACGATTACCGAAAAAAGCGTCTGCTAGCACGTGCTTTCTGTGCAGAAACCGTTTCAGTACAGTTGATGAACTAGCTAAAAAGGCTGTTGAAAAGCTAAGCGAATACGAATTTAACACCTTCATGATCGGTGTGGAGCTGCCGGTTGAAGTTGAAGAATGTGAAGACGAATTTAAAGCGATGTTCAATGTTGAACATGGCGAAAATATACGACTGGAATTTGGAAGACTTTTAGGTATAAAGGTAGCTTTCTACAGCGGCAAAAAGCTGGACTACCACAAGCCCGATATTGTTGTGATTTTAAACCCGATAACAGAGGAAATACGCTTTCAAGTTAACCCACTTTTCATAGCGGGGCGATATAAAAAACTTGTAAGAGGTATACCCCAGTCAAAATGGATTTGCACGAAGTGCCAAGGAAGAGGCTGTGAGAAATGCAATTGGACTGGGAAAATGTATCCCGAATCCGTGGAAGAACTGATAAGCCCACCTTTCCTGGAGGCCACCGGTGGTATCAAAGTATCTTTTCACGCTTCTGGAAGGGAAGATGTGGATGCTCGTATGCTCGGTAAAGGGCGGCCGTTTGTCATAGAAATATCGCAGCCCAAAAAACGTTTCATCGATCTCCAAAAACTTGAGTCCGTTGTGAATGATTATGCCAAGGGCAAGGTGCAAATTTCTGATTTACGATTTGTGAGTAAGGATTTTATTAGAAAAGTGAAGAAAGGTGAGGCTGCTCAAAAAGAGTATCGTGTCATCATAGAGTTTGAGAAAGAAGTTTCCGATCAAGAATTGGAATTGTTGGAGGAAAAACTAACAAACACTTCTGTTAAACAGAGAACCCCACTTCGTGTTTTGCATAGAAGAGCGGATTTAACTCGGGAAAAGTACATATATGAGGTGAAAGTAAAAAGATTGTCGTCTAAAAGAGCTGAAATGAGGATTCGCTGCCAAGGAGGACTATATGTAAAAGAGTTGGTGTCTGGTGATGAAGGCCGCACATCTCCAAGCGTTTCGGAGATTCTCGGCCAGAAAGCGAAGCCTATAAAACTTGATGTTTTAAACGTAATTATGTAAGGTTGGAGGAAAATGGATTGAGAAAGTCAAAAGGGTATCGGTCGAAAACCCGCAAACTCCTCAAAAAGAAACCTAGAGAACGTGGAAAAATAAAGCTTGGTAGACTGCTCCAAGACTACCAGCCAGGCAACAATGTAGTCATAAAGATCGACCCAAGCATTCAGAAGGGTATGCCTCATAGACGCTATCATGGAAGAGTTGGCACAATCCTTGGAAAACGGGGACGAAGCTATATCGTAAGCGTTACGCAAGGCGACGCTGTCAAAGAAATCATTGTAAGACCTGAACATTTGGAACCTTATGGAGGAAGTTGAAGGCGTTGGAAAAGGCTGAAGGCGAAACTGTTAAAGAGAAAAGTATAACGATTCCTCAAGTCAAGAAAATTTTGGAGGATCTTGGAGAAGAAAACCTCGACCAATTCCAAAGGCGTGTTCTCGATTATGCCTCCAAATTTTCTAAAGTGGATGTTGAAACTGCCAAAATGCTTGTTGAGAAACTTGTTGTGGAGTTTGGTTTAGAAGAAGTTGAAGCCGTTCAAATAGTTAATTGTATGCCTGCCAGTGTTGAGGAGCTTAGAATTTTCTTAGGCGGCGGGCGCAAAATAATTGAAGCTTCAAAATTAGAAGCCATAGTTAAACTTTTAAACGAACATAGATTGAAATAGTTTCTTCAGTCCCTTTCCAGTTTTAATAAAGAGTGAAATTTATGAAAGGGTAGATGAAATGGAGAAGAGATACGAAGAGTACGCTTACGTTCTAGACTTTCTTCCTCACGGCCGTCCGGGAGTTAGGATTACTGGAAAGGCTGGTTACCGAACAGGGGCTCTTGTTCAGCTTGTTGGTGAGGATTTCTTTACGCTCTTAGAAGCCTTGGCAAAGGAAGGAGTAACCCTTAAGCCTCACGATCGTGTTTATGTAGGTAAAGAAGCCCGAGAAGAGATCACTTACATCATTGGTCGCATAGGCTATGATGAACTAACAGCAGCCGCGAAGGCAGAACTCCCATCTGTGGTTAGCCGCATAGTACTGAACCGTGAGAAATGGTTTGTAAACTTCTTCAATACGGCTCAAGCCATTACCCCGCGGATGCATGCCTTGGAGCTTATTCCTGGCATTGGCAAAAAATACATGTGGCAAGTTATTAGAGAACGTGAAAGAAAGCCCTTCGAAAGTTTTGAGGATCTTCAAAAGCGCGCTCAAATACCTAATCCTGTTAAACTTTTAACCAAAAGAATTTTGGAGGAGCTTGCCGGCGAAAGCAAATATAGACTTTTCACAAGGGCACGTTAAAAAGCAAGTTTTCCTCGGCTGAAACATTTATGAACCTTTTAGAAGAAACGAAGCTTCTTCTTCGAAGATATCGAATATTCCCGAAAAAACGTTTAGGCCAGCATTTCACGGTTGACCCTTCAATTTTTCATCGAATGGTTGAATATGCAGCTCTCTCAAGCGACGATGTAGTCTTAGATGTTGGAGCAGGCTTCGGCTTTTTAACTCGCTATTTGGCTGCAAAATGCCAGAGGGTTCTAGCTGTCGAATTAGATTCAAAAGTGGCGGCAATACTACGGTTGCGTCTCAAAGACTTGCCAAATGTGATCGTGATTGAAGGCGATGTGTTTAAGGTTCCACTTCCTCCCTTTAACAAGGTTGTCGCGATACCGCCTTACAGTATTTCCTCACAGCTTATCCGATGGCTTTTTAATAAATCCTTCCATTGTGCAATTCTTGTTTTACAGAAAGAGTTTGCCCGTCGACTCGTAGCACCAATGGGAACTGAGGACTATGGATGGCTCACCATTTTAACATATTACTACCTTGACGTTGAGCTTCTTGACGAAGTACCTAGGTACGCATTCTATCCTCCACCGGAGGTAGATTCTACAATTCTGTTGTTAAAGCCTAAGCATCCACGACCTTTCTCCTTGAAAAATGAAGAGTGGTTTGAACGTTTTGTACGGGTAATGTTTACGCAACGAAACAGGAAAGTGAAAAACGCCATACGAGCATTCGCTGAGAAAGAACTCGCTAAAGGAAGTTCACCGATAAGTAGTTCAATTCCCTTTAAAGAAAAACGTGTTAGAGAACTAGCCCCGGAAGATTTCGGTGTGTTGGCGAATGTTCTTGCAGGCTAAAACAGTGTTTTTCGGCAACTATACTTTCCAAGTCTGGCCAGATGTGTATGAGCCTGCAGAAGACTCCTTTCTTTTTGCAGAAAATCTAACTGTAGAACCCGGCGAATACGTTTTAGATATGGGTGCTGGATGCGGCATTCTTGGCATTATCGCTGCGGAAAAAGCTTCATATGTAGTTGCTGTGGATATAAACCCAAACGCGGTACGTTGTGCAAAGGAAAACGCAAAGCTAAATGGAGTGAGTGGCAAAATGTTCTTTGTCCAAGGAGACTTGTTTGCTCCCTTGAGGGTCAAAGAAAAATTTGACCTTATACTTTTTAATGCGCCGTATTTGCCATCTGAGTATTGGGAAGGCAGCACGTGGGCTGAGCGTGCATGGGCTGGTGGAGCTAACGGAAGAGCCATCATAAACAGATTCCTAAATGACTTTCCAAGACATTTAAATACCGAAGGCCGTGTCTTGCTAATGCAGTCAACCCTTACCGATTTAGAAAAAACCTTTAGAACATTAAAGGCTGAAGGCTTTAAGGCGGAAGTGATTGCGAAACGTGAGCTTCCGTTTTTCGAGACGGTGGTGCTTATTGAGGCAAGTCGGCGAAACTAGCGAAGTGCTTAAACATTTATCTTTTAAACTTGACGGAATTTAGTTGAAAAAGTATATAACTAGTATGGTTTACTATTGCTAGAAAAGCGGCTATGGAGTGGCATGTAGAATGTGCATAATTGGGAAGGATAAGTTGAAGGAACTTATAGAGAATTATAAGTGTATATACCCTTATGACTACAACCTGTTAGACGGAGACGGCTACATTTTAACAGTCAAAGACGAAACAACGCTTCACTATCTAGAGCACAAGAACTTGATATCTTATGAAATAGTGTTTACGCCTCCAAACTATGTTGCACATCTAACAGCTAAAAGCAAGTATGGCCGAATGGGCTTATCCTTTCTAAATGCGGCGAAAGTTCACAGCGGTTTTGTTGGCAGACTTGCCCTTGAAATCGTAAACCTAAGCAATGATCGTTGTCCAATAACCATTAAGCGGGGAGACCCATTCATGCACATTGAATTTATAAAAAGAGAAGGCGACCCATCTCCCTACGTAGGTGAGTACCAGTTTCAGTACCTAACAGACGAAGAAGTGAAAATGTATATTCCAATCTTAAAGAGGGTTTTCCCCAACTATGATGAGCTTGCCAAAATATGGTTTAGAAACAAGCTCCCACGGTTATAGAACTTATAGACTATCTACGCTACAGAGAAGGATTTAAGTTTCGAAATTTTAATCGATAAACTGTGATTGACTTCACAAAGTGTTTTTAAATAAGCTGTTCCTATGTGGTATTTGAGAGGAATATTTGATGCGCGCGCGCAACTACAGAGAGGTTAGGGGGCAACCTTACACTAGGAAAGAGTTTGTTAAGGGTTTCCCGCAACCGAAAATAACAAAGTTCACTATGGGAGACCCAAACGCTAAATTCGAATACGAGGCTAGACTCATAGCCCTGGAAAGAGCCCAAATTAGACATAATGCCCTAGAGGCTGCCCGGGTGGCGACAAACCGTCTCTTAATGGATAAGCTTTCCAACAATTACTTCTTGCAGGTCCACCCATATCCACATGTCATTCTTAGAGAAAACAAGATGATCTTTGGGGCTCATGCAGACCGACTGCAAGATGGTATGCGAAGAGCCTTCGGAAAACCAATCGGAACAGCTGCACGAGTAGAGCCCAACCAGACAATTATTACCGTTAGAGTCAACGCCAACGGCGTTGAAGTTGCAAAAGAAGCCTTAAAAAGAGGCGCCGCAAAGCTTCCGATACCCTGTAGAGTAGTTGTTGAAAAAGCAGAGGTTAAGGAAGCGAAAGCCTCATGAGAAATTTGAAATCAGACTTAGTTGTATGGTTTGAAGCCCTCAGAAAAACCGATATACCCCTTGTTGGCGGGAAAAACGCAAATCTCGGCGAAATGCTAAACGCTGGAATACCAATACCCCCAGGATTTGCAGTTACAGCCAATGCCTACAGAAAATTTATTGAGGAAACAAGCATATCCGAAAAAGTTTACAAAATAATTGAGGAGATTGTTAAAGATCCTAACGACGTTAAACAGTATGAAAAGGCCTCAAAAGAAATTCGCGCCCTAATTGAGTCTGCATCAATGCCAAAGGACATTGAGAATGCTATAAGAAGGGCGTATCGTGAACTTTGCAAAAGACTTAATGTAGACAAAGTTCCAGTAGCAGTTAGGTCAAGCGCCACTGCTGAGGATCTACCGGATGCATCTTTTGCTGGACAGCAAGAAACGTACTTGAACGTTATAGGCGAGGATGAGGTTGTTAAAAAAACTGTTAAATGTTGGTCAAGCCTTTTCACGCCCCGCGCCATATTTTACCGGACGCAAAAGGGTTTCGCCCACGAAAAGGTTCTCATAAGTGTTGGAATCCAAAAAATGGTTGACGCTAAAGCCGCTGGTGTAATGTTTTCCATAAATCCCGTAACCGGAGATCCAAACCAGATAGTCATTGAGGGCAACTTCGGCTTGGGTGAATCTGTAGTTTCAGGAGCTGTTATCCCAGACGAATTCATTGTTGATAAACAAACAATGAAGATTATTGAGAAACGGGTTGCCGCCAAAAAGGTTATGTATACCCGAGATTCAGCCACGGGCAAGACCATTCACATTGAGGTTCCAATCGAAAAACAGAACCAACCGTGCTTGACCGACGAAGAGGTTTTAAAGCTTGCAGAATTAGCCATAAAAATTGAACAGTACTATGGTAAGCCTCAAGATATAGAATGGGCTGTTGACAACCACCTGACTTTTCCAGAAAACATATTCATTCTGCAATCCAGACCCGAAACCGTCTGGAGCACTAAAGCAACCGAGCTTTCGGAGAAGAAGGTTGAAACTGGTATGGCTAAACTCGCTGAAGGGTTTAAGGTTGTTGTTAAGGGGATTCCCGCCGGCAAAAGAGCAGTAAGTGTGGGTGTGGCGAGAGTGGTCTTAAATCCGGAAGACGCTGAGAAAGTTATGCGAAAAGGCGACATCCTAGTGACTGACATGACAAATCCTGATTACGTGCCGTTTATGAGGCTTGCGGGTGCAATAGTAACAGACAAAGGCGGTATAACTTGTCATGCTGCTATTGTAAGTCGTGAACTTGGCATACCATGTGTAGTCGGAACTGAAAATGCAACAAAAATCATGGTTAACGGCAAAGAATACACCGTCGATGCCAGAACCGGCGTCGTTTATGAAGGTGTATTGCCGGCGTCAACGGAGCCAGCCTCTCCAACAGCCGCTGGCGGAGTTGCTGCAGGAACTGGGAGTGTTCTCTTTCAGTATATGCCGGTGACAGCTACAAAAATTTACATGAACTTAGGAGTTCCGGAGAAGATTGAGGAATATAAGCATCTGCCTTTTGAAGGCATAGGCCTTATGCGTGTGGAGTTCATAATTTCCAGTCACATCGGGGAGCATCCGCTTTATCTTATAGAAATTGGGCAGAGCCAAAAGTTTGTTGATAAACTTGCTGAGGGTATTGCCACCGTTGCAAGAGCCATACAGCCTCGTCCAGTTGTTGTGCGGTTCAGCGACTTCAAAACAAACGAATATCGTAAATTGAAGGGTGGGGAGAAATATGAAATCATCGAGGCCAATCCCATGTTGGGTTGGCGAGGTTGCAGTCGCTACATAAGCCCATGGTATGAGAAAGCTTTCCGTCTAGAATGTCAGGCAATAAGGAAATGTCGAGAAGAATGGGGATTAAAGAATGTCTGGGTTATGCTTCCAATGGTGCGCACGGTGTGGGAAGCAAAAAAGGTCTTAGAAATTATGCGTGAAGAAGGTTTAGAACGGTCAAAAGACTTCAAAGTTTGGTTCATGGCTGAAACACCTTCTATTGCCCTGTTGGCTGACGAGTTTTCAAAGCTTTGCGATGGTTTCTCTATAGGCTCAAACGACATGACCCAAAGCGTATTAATGGTTGACAGAGACTCTGAGCGTCTTGGACAGATGGGATACTTTGATGAACGGGACCCTGCTGTTAAACGCATTATTGCTCACCTTATACGCGTGGCGCATGAAAATGGCTGCACGGTCTCCATATGTGGTGAAGGCCCCTCAAACCTTCCAGACTTTACAGAGTTTCTCGTTAGAGTTGGCATAGACAGCATTTCGGTGAATCCCGAAGTCATTGTAGCGACGAAACAGCTCGTGGCAAGCATAGAACAGAAATTAATCCTTGAAAAACTCTCTGAAAGACATGAGAAGGTTTCTGGCGATTTATCTAAACGACCTAAAAGTGACTGGGAATGGGCGCCGAAATGGAGTGAAACTTAAATCAAGTTGTATGTTAAGTTCCACTTATCTTTTGTTAGGCTTGTTGGAGGTTTTTGTTTTGAAATTTTTTGATTTTGAAGAGGAAAGGCTGAAACAAGAAATTGCAAGATACGAGGCAAAACGTGTATTAATACAGCTTCCAGATGGCTTAAAAAGTGAAGGCCCGAGACTGGCAAAAATCGTGGAAAAAGCTGGAGCTTTACCCATTGTTTCTGCAGATCCTTGTTATGGGGCATGTGATTTGGCAACTGCGGAAGCTGAAAGTTTGGGCGTAGACTTAATAGTTCATTATGGGCATGCGAAGCTTTTGAGATATGAGAAGGTTCCTACTGTTTATTTTGAGGCACGAGCAACTCTAAGTGTAACTGAAGCTGTTGAGAAAGCGTTGCCCTTCATTGAAACTTGGCGCAAAGTCGGGTTAGCCACAACGGTTCAGCATGTGCAAACACTAGAAGAGGTTAAAGAGATCCTTGTGCGTGTCGGAAAAATCGTCATGGTCGGTGATGCTGGACGCTTAAACTATCCAGGACAAGTTATCGGATGCGACTATAGTAACGCTAAGTCCATCATGGAGGACGTGGAGGGCTTTCTGTTTATAGGTGGTGGCCGCTTCCATGCTTTGGGCTTGACGCTTTCCACATCCAAGCCAACAGTGATCGCTGACCCCTTTGAAAAAAGAGCGTACTCCATTAGTGGAGAGGCTGAACAGCTTCAGAAGCAGAGATGGGCTTGTATTCAAGAAGCTCAAAAGGCAAAAACTTTCGCTGTGCTGGTTGGACTTAAACCTGGACAAAAAAGGCTTGAAGAGGCCTTGGCTATCAAGGAAAAGCTTGAAAAAAGCGGAAAAGACGCTTATCTATTTGCAGTTAAAGACGTAACGCCGGAAACGGTCATGAATTTTCCCACCGTGGATGCCTACGTGAACACTGCTTGCCCCCGAATTTCGCTTGATGCACCTTCCAAATTCAAAAAGCCAATGCTCACAGTGAATGAGGCTCTCGTGGCCGTAGGAGAACTTTCATGGAAGGACTTATGCCACAAAGGCTTCCTTTGAAACCTTTTATACAACAACACTTGGAAAGGTTTATTGACTTGTTTGGCTAATGCATACCCCTTGCAGCGGGATGACATAGAATGACTTCACAATTCCAGAAGCGCGACAGCGGCCAAATAGTGTTGCCAGGTGAGCCATTAGGCGTAATTGAAGAGTTTATTCCAGACGCTGGCACCTATGTCAAAGACGGTGTCATTTATTCGAAGGTTGTTGGGAGAGCACTCATAGACTATCTTAACAAGCGAGTTTCTGTTTTCCCCCTCGTTCATAGTGCAGTGCCAAAAGTTGGAAGTATCGTGATTGGGCAAGTATCAAACGTTCAAATGCAGATGGCCGCTGTTCGAATTTTCAAGATTGGCAAGCATTTTCTCTCCGGATTCTTCACAGGATTACTTCATGTTGCGGATGTGCATCTACGGTTTGTGGATTCCATGTTTGACGTCTGTAAGCCCGGGGACATGGTTAGGGCTAAGGTTATAAGCGAAAAAAATAGAATGTACCATCTTACCACTAAAGATAAGAGTTTAGGTGTGGTTTACGCTTTCTGTTCAAAATGCGGAGACGTACTACAGCAAAAAGGGCGTGGTGGCTTGCAGTGTCCACGATGTGGAAATGTTGAAAAGCGTAAAACTGCAATAGATTATGGCAAGGGAATAATTTGAAAAGGTGGGCGATGTAAAAATTGAATATTAAAGTATTGAAAAAAACTGAAACCGAACTTAAACTTGAAGTCGAAGGCGCGGGGCACACGCTCTGCAACCTCTTACAAAAAAAGCTTTTAGAAGACGAAGATGTTGACTTGGCTGGCTATGACATACCCCACCCGCTGGCTTCAAGCCCCATCATATACGTGCGGACTAAAGGTGGAAAAACCCCTGAAGAAGCCTTACTAAAAGCTGTGGATAATCTTCTCGAGATAAATGAGAAGTTTGGCAAAGAGTTAGAGAAAGCCCTTAAAACGTGAGTCTACTTTTTATCATTGAAAGTAATTCGGCAAAACCTTCCACAGAATTTTCAGCCTTGCAGAGAGTTAAGATGCATTCTTCCAACGTTATGTATTTTTGAAGCCAAGCGTAGACTATTAGAGCCTCTGCTGCGTCAGCCATCATGTGGCTTGAAATTCTAGATGGCATGTGTTCTCTCAAACCAGCCTTTCGAATGGCCTTTGCAAGTATTGAGCCTTTAACTTTTACTCCGGAAGGCTGGCCCTTTTTGGCTGAGAGTGCCAATGAATAAGTTAAGTTTATGAAGGCGTCGCCTAGCGCAGCTAGCCCTTGATCCGTCAAGACTTCTTTAAGCTTGCCATAAGTCTTCAAGAAGGGGAATATGGTTGTCCAGTCCTCCAACATGTGTTGTTCCCGGTTTTATGGCTGTTAACGCTTTAATTTATATTTTGGTTGTTAGCTTTCTTACGCGTGTTGGGTGTGTGTTTGAAAGTGATGGACAATTCAAAAGGACTTGAGGGTTTGAGTTTTTCCGAGGAAGCTTTAAGGCGATACCTTTCCAGCCTATATGGTGGCGAAGTAGAGATTTGCGGTGTGTGGAGGCTCGGATGTGAGAAGGCTGAGGGCACTAAGGACTTAAAGGGCTTCGGTTATGGTGTTCCCTATGTTATTGAGTTTAGGTTTATGGGCGAAGTTAAAAAGGTTGTTTTAGAGTCCATGCGACCTGGAGGTTTCGGTCATGATTTTGTTTCCGACCGCGCACAAGTTTTACTTTGGCAACATTCCGCTTTCAACAAGCTTCCCAAGCATGTGCGCTCCATTGATATAGGAGCCTTCACAAGCGATGGCAAAAACCTTAAATCTCTTGGGGATTGTGGAGAATTTTTCATTTTAACCGAGTATGTGGAAGGAACGCTTTATCACGTTGACTTAGACCGAATTAAGGCGACTGGCGAGATGACTAGTTTAGACGAGAAACGTTGCCTGGCGCTCTCGGATTATCTCGTTAAAATCCACAGCGTGAAAAAGGAAGCACAGTGGCTTTACATGCGAAGAGCTAGAGAACTAGTAGGGCACGGCGAATGCATAATGGGCTTATTGGACAGCTATCCGCCAAATTTAGATTTCATTCGCGAATGCGACCTAATCGATATTGAGAAGGAATGTGTTGCTTGGCGGTGGCGGCTTAAACGCAAAACCCATAGGCTTAGCCAAGTTCACGGTGACTTTCACCCGTGGAACGTCATGTTCCGAGAAGACATAGACTTCACGGTCTTGGATAGAAGTAGAGGCGAATGGGGTGAACCTGCCGATGACGTGACAGCCATGACAATAAATTACATTTTCTATTCGTTACAGAAGTATGGCGAGCTAGCCGGGGTTTTTGAAAGATTGTTTAGGCTTTTCTGGGAAAACTACCTGATAAAAACTAACGATTGGGAAATCTTGGAAGTTGTGCAACCATTCTATGCTTGGCGTGGTCTAGTGGTGGCATCACCAGTCTGGTATCCAAACCTGAGCTTTGATGTTCGAGTGAAATTGTTGAATTTTGTGCATAATGTGTTACGCCACGAAAAATTCGACTTGGACGCTGTAAACACCTATATACAATCCGGATAGGCTAAAACATCTTAATGCAAGGTGTTTGAATGGGCAGAAAACCTAATGGAAATCTGCAGAAAATTCTTATCTCCTTGGGTTATTCTGAAAAAGCTGTCAAGGAAATTTTGAAATGGTATGTCAATGGCGACTTTAAAAGGGATTTACATCCTAGCCGTATTAGTAAGCCGAGACGAAACCGTTAAAGTAGGTTCGCTGGGAACTGTAACTTTTGCAAAAGGTTTATACGCCTATGTAGGCTCTGCCCAAAATGGATTGGAAAAACGTTTAAGGAGGCATTTGAGAAAAGCGCTGAAAAGAAAGTTTTGGCACATCGACTACTTTTTGGCTGTCAACTCCGTGAATGTTGTTAAAGTCTTCTTTAAGGAGGCAGAAAAACCAGAAGAATGTGCAACTGCGCATGTTTTGGCCCAGTTTGGCCTTCCTGTTATGGGTTTTGGATGTTCAGACTGTAACTGTAAAAGTCATCTCTTTCATTTCAGCAGCATCGACTTACTGGAAACAACTTGTCTAAAGCTTGGTTTTGCGCCCGTATATTTATCTTGCCAGTGAGTCGCTGTAGTTGGAAACATCTGAAGACTGGAGGATTTCACGTCTTTTGACCACTTCTTCAAAGCTTATGTAGTCTCCGCCTACAATTTTCAACTTAGCCTCAACTTTCTTGTTTTTCACTTCTATCACGTTGTATGAGTTGAGAAAGAAACCTCGCAGTTTTTCACATGAAACGCTTCCTGCGTGTATTACTTGTATGTCTTCTACTCGCCATCTCCACGGTCTGTGGCGGTGTCCGCATAAAACCAAATCTGCTTTGGCTTTTACAAGACTTCTGAGGACGTCACCTGCATCTACAATGGTAATTTGATCCGCACCGGTGTCCGGAACTGGGATTATGTGATGGTGTATTGCCACAATTTTCACGCGATCTTTGTATTTTTCTAAGATATTTTCCAGCCAAAGGTTTTGTCTGTGCCCGACTTCCCCATCGTCTCTATCCGGGCGGGCGCTGCTCAAAACAATTATTATAGCGTCATCGATCTCAGTGACTTGGTTGAATGGGAAAAACTGTTTGAAAAGCAAATATCCAGTGGACCGGTAATCATGATTTCCACTAATATAGATGACGTTTTTAGCCTTCAATCTTTTAAACTCGTCCGCAGCCATTTTAAACTCTGAAAGTATTCCATTCTCTGTTATGTCGCCAGTCACCACCACGGCGTCTGGCGACAAAGCGTTTATTTCATCTAAGGCTGTGCGAAAACTTCCATAATTAAACATGGGCCCGCAATGAAGGTCTGAAATTTGAACAATAAGCATGTCAAATCACCGATCTGAAATCTGGACAATAAGCGTTGCGCAACGATTATTAAAAGTTATGCTTTATGTTCTAAACAGCGGTTGAAAAATGCTGGAAGCGGCTAGAGTTGCGTAGCGGTTGGTGTATCTGGATTACCGGACTTCCGGGAAGCGGCAAATCAACAGTGGCGAACCTACTGGTCAAGTTCCTGCTTCAAAAAGGTATACGCGCGCAACTTCTATCTTCAGATGTCTTACGTAAATATTTAACACCTAAACCTACTTATTCATTGGAAGAGCGGGACATTGTTTATTCGACACTTGTTTATATTGCTTGGCTCCTAACTCAAAATGGCGTAAACGTAGTGATAGACGCTACTGGCAATTTACGGCGTTATAGGGATAATGCTAGAAAGCAAATCCGTAAATTTATGGAAGTTTACCTGGAATGTCCACTTGAAATTTGCATTGAACGTGAATCAAAAAGGGTTGAAACCCGTTACGCGCCGAGGCAAATTTATTTAAGGGCTCTGGAAGGTAAAGCGCCAACAGTCCCAGGTATAGGACAACCATACGAGCCACCCGTAAGCCCCGAAATAACAGTAAACACTGCTCAACACACGCCAGAACAAGCAGTGCAAAAAATCCTCCAAGTAGTACTGGATAGATGGTGCACAAAAATCTAGAGAGGGCTATCGCTTTTGTGGATGACTTCTCAGCGTAAATTTGACGTAGTGGATAACGGTAATGTTTATAACCTTAATGTTTATTCCTAGAAGACGCGAAGCTGAGAGCAATGGGCCATCGGAAGCATCATGCTCCAAAACATGGTTCACTTGCTTATTTGCCTAGGAAACGCGCTAAAAGTATATTGGCCAGAATACGATACTGGCCTGAAATACAGGCTGACACTCCTAAACTTTTAGGCTTTATCGGTTATAAGGCTGGTATGACCTACGCTGTTGTAGTGGAAGACCGAAAACGCTCCCCAAATTTTGGAAAGGAAGTTGTCCGCCCCGTTACGGTTGTTGAAACTCCCCCGCTTCTAATTTGCGGGGTGAGAGCCTACACCAAAACACCTTACGGACTGCGAACCTTCGCAGAAGCTTGGATGGAAGATCCACCAGACGATCTTGAGAGAGTTTTAACCATCCCTGAAAAATTCAACACCGCGGAGAACCTCAAAAAGATAGAAGAGAACCTCGACAAAATCTCAAAAATACGCGTCATAGCAATAACTCAGCCGAGACAGACTGGACTACCGAAGAAAAAGCCAGACATATCTGAAATAGAAATTGGCGGAGGTTCAATCCAGCAAAGATTTGAATATGCTAAAAGCATTCTGGGAAAAACTGTCAGCCCAGCCGAAGTGTTTCGTGAAGGGCAACACGTGGATGTCATAGCAGTAACAACAGGAAAAGGTTTTCAAGGGCCGGTAAAACGCTGGGGTGTAAAAATTCTTCAACACAAGGGCAGAAAAACAAAACGCGGAGTAGCCACCCTTGGACCATGGAATCCTCACCACGTGCTGTATACGGTTCCGCGTGCAGGGCAAATGGGCTTCCATCAAAGAACCGAATACAACAAGCGTATATTAAAGATAGGCAAAGACGGCAAAGAAATCACACCAAAAGGGGGTTTCATCAGATACGGAATAGTTCGCGGCCCATATATTCTCATAGAGGGAAGCATACCCGGACCTGAAAAACGTCCAATAAAACTGCGTTATCCAGCAAGACCGCCGAAAGAAATTCCTGAGGGACCACCGCAAATTATGTATATATCCCTTGAATCTCCACAAGGCAAATAGGGAGGAAACGGTGAAAATCCATGGCTAAAACAGTGAAAGTCTTTGACCTCGAAGGAAAACCCGTTGAAAAAATTAAACTTCCTCCAATTTTTGAAACACCCATAAGACCAGACGTGATTAAACGGGGCGTCTTAGCTATACAATCCACAATGTTCCAACCTCAAGGCAGAGATCCCATGGCCGGGAAACGAACAACAGCCGAATCAAGAGGAGTGGGCCTTGGTATAGCCAGAATTCCACGCATTAAGGGACCAACGGGAAGGGGAGCGTTCGCCCCTGGAACTGTTGGCGGTAGACTGGCGCATCCACCGACACCCGAAAAAAAGATTGTGAAGAAAATTCCAAAGAAAGAAAAGCGTTTAGCTCTTTTCTCAGCCATAGCTGCAACTGCTTCCAAAGAGATAATTGTTTCCCGTGGGCACGCTGTCGAAGGTGTCCCCCAAATACCATTAGTGGTTGTGGATGAACTTGAAAGTTTGAAAAAAACCAAAGATGTAGAAGAAACTCTTATAAAACTCGGCCTTTTAGCCGACCTTTATCGAGTTAAAGAAAGCACAAAAGTTAGAGCTGGAAAAGGAAAACTTCGCGGCAGAAGAATAAAACAGGCCGTTGGGCCATTGATTGTTGTATCTGAGGATAAAGGGATAGGTGAGGCTGCCAGAAACATACCGGGAGTAGAAGTGGTTCCCGTTAAAGAACTGAACGCTGAAATTCTGGCGCCTGGCACGCATCCGGGTAGACTTACCATATGGACGAAGGGCGCCATTGAAACTTTGGATAAAATTTACTGCAGGAGTGAAGTAGCCTAATGGATCCTTACGAGGTTATTTTGTATCCTTTAATGACGGAATCTGCAAGTCTTATGGTTGAGAAAGAAAACAAATTAGTTTTCATTGTAAACCTTAAAGCCACAAAAACCGATGTGAAAAAGGCTGTTGAAGAACTTTACGATGTTAAAGTTGAAAAAGTAAACATCGTAATAACCCCTGACGGTCGTAAGAAAGCCTTTGTAAGACTATATCCAGAATATAAGGCTTCGGACGTAGCTATCAAACTGGGCATACTATAACCATTGAATAATTGGTGATTGATATGGGAAAGAGGATACGTGTTCAAAGAAGAGGGCGTGGCGGCCCGACTTTCCGAGCCGCGACTCATAAACGGGTGGCTCCAGCATGTTATCCACCCCCTCTAAAGGACATGTACGGGAGTGTAATGAAAGGTATTGTAGAGGAAATTCTACACGATCCAGGTCGAGGCGCTCCGCTGGCTCTTATACGGTTTGAAAATGGGGAAGAATGTTACATTGTTGCGCCGGAAGGCATGTACGTTGGTCAACAGATGGAAATGGGTGGAGAAGCTCATATTGACATTGGAAATATTCTGCCGGTCGGCAAAATTCCAGAGGGCACTCTGGTATGCAACATAGAGCTTAAACCAGGAGATGGCGGTAAAATTGCGAAGTCTTCTGGTGCATATGCCACAGTTGTGGCGCACACCCCTCAAGGCACCATGATAAAGTTGCCCTCTGGAAAAACTAAATACATCAGTGACCATTGCCGCGCTACAATAGGTGTTGTTTCAGGAGGAGGTAGAACAGAAAAGCCTTTCCTAAAGGCCGGGGCGAAATTCCATTTAATGAGAGCTAGAGGTCGCAAATATCCGCGAACCAGGGGAAGGGCGATGGTTGCCGCGGTTCACCCCTATGGAAGCAGTAAAAGAAGCGCGAGGAAGGTTACAACAGTTTCAAGGAACGCTCCACCAGGACAAAAGGTCGGTCTAATTGCAGCTAGAGGCACTGGGCGACGGAAGAAACGCGTGAAGGAAGGCGAGTAATCTCCCGGAAAGTTTATAGGATCTCTATAGAATTTAACGATGGGATAAAACATGCCAAGGGAATTCACATACCGCGGTTTCACGCTTGAACAATTACAAGGCATGTCTATGGACGAATTCATATTGTTATTGCCTGCTAGGCAAAGGAGAAGCCTGCAAAGGGGACTATCCACAGAACAGAGAATTCTTCTTGAAAAAGTTAGAAAGGCTAGAGAAGCGATGTGCAAGGGGGGAAGCATAACAATAAAGACTCATGCCCGTGACATGGTGATACTGCCGGAGATGGTGGGTTTAACAATTCATGTCCATAACGGCAAAGAATTTGTTCCGGTGGAGATAAAACCAGACATGATTGGGCATTATCTAGGTGAGTTCGCCGTAACCAATAAACCCGTCAAACATGGGACACCTGGAATAGGCGCATCCCGCTCATCAATGTATGTTCCTCTAAAATAGGTTCCCTTTCGTCCTGTTCTAAAACCTAGACTAAATCAAACTTTTCGTAACACATTTTAGGGCTAATGGTGTATTGGTCACGACTTTCACTTTTATCTATTACGTTATCAGTTATTGTAGCTACGATGGTATTGCATTCATTTGGATTTACAAATATTGGAATACGTTTGGGGTTCCAAACTGTAGATCAAGGTGTATGGTCTAGACATGTAACTCATGCATACTATGTAATTCAAAATATTGTGGATTGGCCCTGCATTTGGAGAGAACATAAACAAATTTTTATTCCTCAGACAAAACAGTTATTGCAGTTTTCATGGGAGAGTGCCGCACAACAGGCTACAACATAAAATCGAAGAGATAATCGATACTGGGTTAACCGTAGTTGTTAAAGTGGGAAAGTATACACGGGCAAAAATTGCGTAGTCGGACAAGCTTTGATAAACCCTTACCTATTATTAAAACATGCAAAAAGCAAGCAAATTATCTTTCAAACCTCCGTAAAGACAGTGGATTGCGGCTAAATGTTTAGGCGGTGTAATCTGCCCCCGAAGGCTTCTTCTCCGGGGTCTCTTTGACTGGCGGAATCTGCGGTAATGGAATCGGAGGCGGAATATTCAAGGTCCTTGAAATTATAATGCTTTCCACAAAAACAACATTCGAAATAGACTGGATTAGCATGGGTGGTGGAGGCCTTTTATCCTTATAATCCTTGTAAATTTTCCCTATTTCATCTTTTGCGCCTGCTACGTATGCTCTTCCTTTCAAGCTTATTTGGGCCACTGAAGGATTATAATTAACGGTTAAGACGAAAGGCACTTCCAGCATTTCATCCGACTTTTTTTCAACATCTAAAAGGTTAAGGTTGGTGTTGATTTGAATCGGTGGAACAGGTTTATGAATGTCCCAGAAGCGTTCTCCAGAAACATGGGTTATTAAAACATTAACTCTGATCATTTACACCATCACAATCTAAGTGTAAGCTGCAATTTAAGCGTGTTTATATCGTGTAAACCCGCAGTGTCCGCATGTATATCTGTCTCCATGGTCCGCCATGAAGTATCCTGGACCGCAACGCTCGCATGTGGGACGCTGCCTAACAATCTTATCCTTTTCAACTTTGTAAAGTGTGTAAACCCCTTTCTCTTTCTTCTTTTTCTCGGTTTTCCCCTTTTTTTGTGCGGTCTCTACGTTTTCTGTCATGTTACCCTTTCCCTTCCTCCTTTGGTTTTTCCGGCGGGATATTCCTATTTATGATGTGTTCCGGTTCAACTAGTTTTGCTTGTTCAATGGAGTCATAAACGTTGGCCACACCGATGGCTGTGTGTGTTCCGGTTTTCGTTTCCAATTTTTGAATAAAGATTAGGTTGGCGTCTTTTTTAAGAATTCTAGCAAGCGCGTTTTTTACTTCGAGTCTAGACGGTGTGCTTCCGGTTTGGTTGTGTTCAACTCGGAAGACCACTTCCTTACGTTTTAGCAGAAGGTTATTGTTCTCTTTCAATATTTTGATTTCCATTTGGTTTTCCCTGTTGATGTCTGTTCTGATACAATTTTCCCTTTATTTAGTCTTTCGCAGCAAGTTGCATTGCTTTCAATATTTCGCTAACTTCAGCTTTTTTCTGCTGTGTAGCTTTAACGGCTACCAGGCCTTCATGTGGCTGTCCGTAAACAATTATGGAGTTTTCGGGCGCATACTGAATGGCTATCAAAGCCAAAAGATCCTCTTCCCCATCTACAACTATTTTCACAGTGTTGGTTGTTTTAAAAGCATCCCGTATAGCATTTATCGCCTCGGACGTTATGGTTCCAGGTGGGTTTTTGACATGTTTTTCCTCCTCTGCCTCAAGTTTAGCAGGTTCTATGGCAAACCGCATAACCTTGTTATCTATGACAAACAGTTTTGGTTGAATTTGCTTTTCTATAAGGTTTTTTGAAACTACATCGCCTACAGAAACCACGCAAGGTGGTTTTTCTTTTTCAATTAACTCCCTTAGCTCATTGATCGTTTCCTCATATGAGCCAGAGAACAATTCACCCAGCGGTTTTTTAAGTTTCCCCCGCAGTTCCATAGGTAAACGATATACTATACTCATTTACCTTACCTTTAACGCATAACGTCCTTTCTCTTTGATTTTCATCGCTTGCGCAATAGTTGACCCTTCTGGGTCAAATATTATCACGAGTCCGCTATAATCATCACTGAGGCTGGGGGACTTGCATTTTGGGCAGATGTTGCCACTCGTTATCAGGTGGCATGAAGTGCAAGCCTTTTCGCTCATTTATTATCCTCTTTTCCCCTTTCTTCTTTTTTCTCTTTTTTACCCGGCTGCTCCTTCAACTTCTTAACATCTTCTTCTATCCATTCAAGCTTGCCTAGGAATGGTTGTCTAGCTGTTACACCTATTTTCGCTGAACCACCAGTCCTCGCTAAAGAAACTGCAGTTACCCTAACACGGACTCTGTCACCAGTTGTAAGTTTCCTATTTGTTTCCTTACCTAAAAGAACACCTTGTTTCTCATCATAGGAAATGAAATCATCCATCAACTGTGAAACATGAAGCAAGGCGTCGACAGGGCCTATGCGCACGAAAGCGCCAAAATCGGCAATCTCGACAACTTCTCCTTCAATTACCTCTTGAAGAACTGGATAAAAAGTCAGAAGCGAAAAAGTCACCTTGTGATACGTAGCCCCGTCCCCAGGGATTATTTTCCCAATAGGGCTTACTTTTACATTTATTGCGGCTATAACATAGCCTAATGTTTCATCAACGATTCCCTCATATTTTGCTTTAACTTGTTGATGTCCCACGGTATCTAGCGGTTTTCCAAATGTTTCCGGGGGTATGCGAATTGTATCCTCCATATTTATTAGTTTAAACAAGTTTACACTCTCCCATCGATTTCAAGCCGCGATTTTTGTCTCACATAAATGACTGGCACATTTATATCTCTTAACCTTCTCCGGAGCCTCCTGTCGTTGGTGAACACTGGACATTTCCATTCACCAGCAACTTTTACGATTACATCGTCGGGAGAGCTTTTCAATTCGTCGCTAAACTTGACTAGTGTACATTTTTCAGCCAGTTTTAGGGCGTAAGCCGCCGCTTTTCGCATTTTAGGCGTTCCTTCAACGGCAATTTTCTCTATCTCTGCCTTAATAGGCTGCAGCAACACTGGTTCGAAACTGCGGTTTAATAAAGTTTTCAACTCTTCGAAGATGTCAATTTTAAACTGTAAAGGTACAAATAAAGCATTTGAATCAAGTATAATTTTCAACTTCTCCCTGCTGGAGTTTATTTTTGTAGGCATCTATTTTATCATTCCGTATCCTATTAATCTCCATCTTCCAGCAATTTTTCTGCTAATAGCGACCCTTGAACCAGTCAAAGCACAAACAGGTCTTGTAAGCTTAAGCGTGGTCACCTCGTTTTTTACTGAAATAACTTTGCCGACGGTTACCGCGGCACCCACATGAAGTAGCAACGTCTCATCTTTGCTTATATTTTCAACTTTTGTTAACTCTTTCGTTCCCACAACTCTTTCAAGAATATATGTTTCTAGGTTCAATTCCTCTAAAACAGGGGGTAATTGCCCAAGTTTTCCAACAATATTCCCAGTTAACCCGTCTGCCTTTGAAAGTGAAGGATCCAAAAGTGTACCCACTCCAACTAATCCGCCGCAACGGGCCTCTTTTACATCTTTTCCCCCTGCATGTAAACTAACAATCTGAGTGTTAAGCGGTTTATAGATGGTTTTTCCTCCTTCTTCGACGCTTATCCCCGGTCGCAACTCAATCTCGTCGCCAACTGAAAATTTTCCCTGTAATATGGTGCCGCCGAGAACACCGCCCTCCAGTTGTTCAATGGGAGTACCGGGTTTATTAACGTCAAAGGATCGGACAACGTACATTAGTGGCGGTTTTGTTTCATCTCGTTTCGGGGTTGGAATAAATTCTTCCATTGCCTGTATAAGGGCGTCAATGTTTACAGAGTGTTGTGCTGAGACTGGAATTATCGGCGCATTTTCGGCTACTGTGCCCTTAACAAAATTTTTAATTTCCTCATAACTTTTTCGCGCCCTTTCTTCGTCAACAATATCGATCTTGTTCTGGGCGATTATGATGTTTCTTATTCCAATTATTTCTGCTGCGGCGAGGTGTTCTCTTGTCTGCGGTTGAGGACATGGCTCGTCTGCGGCTATCACAAGTACTGCTCCGTCCATTATTGCGGCGCCGGATAGCATGGTTGCCATCAAGGCTTCATGTCCAGGTGCGTCTACAAAGCTTACAGCCCTAACGAAAGTTGTTTGCGTGCCACAATGAGGGCAAACTGGCTCTTTTGAATAATTTTTTGGCGGTTCACATTTTGGGCATTTGTAGACTGGCATATCAGCGTAGCCAAGCTTTATTGTTATGCCTCGCTTTAGTTCTTCGCTGTGTCTTGCCGCCCAAACTCCAGTAAGCGCTTGCACTAAAGTTGTCTTGCCGTGATCTACATGACCAATTGTTCCGATATTTATTTCCGGCTGCTTTGGCAGAGCTACCGTTTTCTCGCCATTCATCCTTCTGATTCCTCTATAAAGTTGTTATTGAAGGTTGTCTCTGAGCAAGTTAATAAACCTTGAGCGTACTTGTTCCAAAGTCTTAAATGGGCTTTCAGCAAAATCTTAAACGATGAATGTTAATGGGGTATATTTATCTCTACACTGGAACTGGTGGCGGAAAAACAACTAACGCCTTAGGTTTAGCCTTGCGCTCTGTGGGGCACAAACGCAGAGTTGTGATAATACAATTTCTGAAATGGTGGAAGAATACTGGCGAATACAAAATCCGCAAACTATTAGCACCCTATTATGAAATCTACCAGTTTGGCAGGAAAGGATGGCATGGCCTCAGCAATCTAAGCGAGGAAGACAAAAAATTGGCAAAAAAAGCCCTGAAATTCGCAGAAAAGATAGTTAAAGAGAAAAAGCCCCACTTACTGATACTAGACGAGATCAATCTGGCACTGCATTGCAAACTTTTAGATATACAGGAAGTCCTAGACTTTTTAGGCAAAGTCCCCGAAAAAACAGACGTGGTCTTAACTGGCAGATTTGCTCCAAAAGAACTGATTGACAGGGCAGATTTTGTAAATGAAATAGTTGATGTTAAACATCCGGAGAAAACTGTTACGACAAAAGGCATACAATATTAACTTTCAGAAACCTCAGTTTTTTTGGCTTTTGGTTTTTCAACAATTTTCATGTTAATTTGGGCGATTTCATCCGTTATTACATTTCCTCGGACCTTCTTGCGGCGTCGCTCCCCCTCTTTCTCTGGATTAAACCCTACGCCACCACTTAAAACAACGTTTCTTCGAACTCCGCCATGAACATTGGGTCTCATTGGAAAACCATCTTTATCAGAACCACCGGTTATCTGCACCTTATAACCTGCTAAACCTAAAATGGCTCCATCAACTATGTCGCCTATCTTTTTTCCGATGAGCGGTGCTGCACGGGCATCCTCCAACTCTACAGTCTTTGAAGTTCCATCTTCGGGGTCTGAAACTATCACTTTGAATTTTGCCATGTACTGGTACTCTCCTAGGGTGAATATGAAAGTTTAATAACTAACTATTAAGGGTTATGAGGCCCTTTCTATAGATAGTGAAAAGAGAAGAAAGAGTTTATTCTACATGTACCCTGTAAACGTCTATGTCCTCCCGCATCTCCGGTGTTAATTCTAGGAATTCTCTCACGGATCTCTCAATATCCTTGGACTGTGTAACGTAGCGTCCTACCACTATTATATCTGCGCCTTTTTCCAGCGCCTCTTTTGCCGTTTCCGGAATTATGCCTCCTGCTACAGCCACTAGAAACTTTTTGTCCTTAAAGGCTTCCTTCAGCTCTTGGATTAGCTCTAGACCTATAGTTCTTCCAGTTTCCTGATCTATTCCGCGGTGGATTATAACAATGTCTGGGAAATCTTTAAGCGCTTTAAGCTTTTTTACGGGATCCTCCACATTTAGCATGTCTATGGCAGCGTAAATTCCAAGTCTTTTAGCCTCGTATATAAAAGCGTCGAGGGTTTCTATTGGAGCTAAGCCAGCTGCTATTACCCCGTCAGCTGTTTCCTCATAGGCGATGTCTACCTCGACTTTTCCAACGTCGAGAGTTTTAAGGTCTGCGATAATGAATATGTCCTTGGCTACTTCACGTAGATCGCTTATAACTTTTGCCCCATAACGCTTTATAAGCGGTGTGCCTGCTTCCAATATTATTCTGTCGCTTCTTGGGATCTGCGATATAATCTTCTTTGTCCTTTCTAAGTCAGGTATGTCAAGGGAAATCTGCAAGTATGGTGGTCTCCAAAGACGTGGCACTCTGTAACCTAACATTGGATGTTTAGCTCGATCCTTATCGTAAAATAATTTTTCAAGCGAAGGATACTTTGCAATGGCTCTTTTCAAGGCCAATTTTGTCGCGCTGTAATTGTAGTGATATATTTTCCTATAGTCGCTTGCTTTAGGGTGGACAAAAACGCTGCAAACCACAACCCAGTCATCTACCTTGTCTTTTGGAATTATCCCCTCCTCTACCGCATCTGCGATGGCCTTAGCCACAGCAGCTTGCGCTGGACCAAAGATTTTATTTGCGTCCTCTAAATTGCTCACAGTAACCTTTGGCACTAGCAAAGTGTGAGGTTTAGGCGGAAGGTTTGGCCTAATGACCGCCAAAAGAGGCGTGTGCCCCATGGAAAGGTGGGCTAAACCATTCGCAAAGGCCTCTCCCACAGGCCCATCTTTATCGCCTATTAGCAAGTCTATGTGTGCCACCTCATTGCCCTCTCCGACAAAAGCCTCGCCGATGAGATATGTATATCCCTTAGAGGGTTGTCGGGTTTCCGGTGCGATAATCACGGAAATGTTCTCCGTTACCTTCTCGAAATCGACATTAAACTCTTTGAGCCAAGAATAAAGGGTATCTCTGTGAATTCCAAGCATTTTGGCTGTGCCTGAAATGGTTGGCTTAGCAGGTTTTCCCGACAAAAAACTGCGGGTTTCTACTTCTTTTTTTGCGGCCTCCGTCAATATTTTGAGGAATTCTTCTTTAGACTCGGGTTTTTTAATATCTTTATCCGACATTTCAATCGCACGCAGAAGTATCCTCTATCCGAGGAATTATTTAAATTTGTCGGATGATCTTTTGGTGAAAATGATGGCGCCGATTTGAATTTATGAAGTTTATCGTTGACGTCGAGAAATCATTCCTTAAAGCGCGTTTAATATTCTCCTTCAGCGATTCTTGGATGCACTAGTTGTCGACAGTGTGGACAGTGTATCAGCGCCTTGTCTCCGACAGCTTTCCACCTCTTTTTGCAGAATGGGCACTGATACCACACAGTTTTTCCAGGCACAATTAGCCATTGGCGACTTAGCAACCATAGAATAAAACCAAAAACAAGTGCGATATCTCCGAAAATGACGAGGTATACAAGTTTTAACTCAATTAAGTTGCCAACGTTTATGTTTTCTGTCCAGAGAAGCGATAAAAATGTTGATAGGAGATTTTGGCTTGTAGAGAATTTGGGGCATATTTTCCACAACGCTACTATGAGTGCAGTTATACCGAGCAGGCAGAGAAATATGCCGACAATATATGTCGACTTCTGCTTTCGAAGAATTCTCTTCATTTCATAGCCGAGCCTTTATTAAGGCGTTATGATAGCTTCTAATTCGGAATATCGCCTTCGCGCCTCGTTCTTAACCGCGTCAATTTCTATGCGGAGCCTACTCTTAGATTCTGGAGCCAAATCCTTTGACTTTGATATTTCCTCCTCTATTTTCGATATTTCACGCTCTGCGTCATGCTTCATTTCCTTGACCTTTTTTAGCAGGTCAACCTTCGCCTTTTCTATTTTCTCAACTTGACTCTTTACATCCTTTACTTTTTTTTCTAGTTTCTGTTTTATCCTATCCAATTTTTCTCGATATTCTCGTTCTGAGGGTCCCCCCATTTTTGTCACCTTAGGTGTCTTTAATCGTGACACTTAATAAATTTTGTTTACTCAAAATAATTAACAACCAGAAACTCTTTTTAGTATGATGGAGTTAGAGGCCTACGCTGCCCAAAATGGTGTTCTCCTTCGCATAATGTTGACATACTCGTTTAATGCTTCCTGTTCATCTGGTGTTAATCTTTCCATGAACTCTTTTAACAGAACTTTGGCGTGAGATTCCGGTATTTTAACATACAGTAGGTCTTTTTCGAAGATGTGTCTTCCAACTATCGGTTTGTCTAGGCTTATTGCTACTTGCATACCTTGTTTGGCTTCTGATAGCGCTTTGCCTTTTTCTTGAATTTGTTGTATTTCACCCACGTCCTCTCCGTTTTCAGCCCTTATTAGGCTGTATTTGGGCCTAATTCTCCCAGCCAAAATCTCAACACCTACAATAGCTGGTTTTGCTTTTCTGAAAACATACCCTTCCAAAATACGGATTTTCCCAGGTTTAACTAGTTTTTCAAATTCAGCAGTAAGTTTGGCTTCTTGTTGGGCTTTAAGCCAAGAAATATAATTATCTATCAAGTGATAAATTATTTTCTCCTTAAAAATTTGTACACCAGTATTTCTTGCTTCTTCTTCAGCATCCGGCAAAATTTTAACGTTAAAAGCTAAAATTGCACCGTATAATGGCTCTTGCTCTTTTACAATGGCGGCTTCTGTGACATCCCTCTTAGAGACGTCGCCAATGTCTGCCAAGCGAATCGGCACGCCGTTGCGTCTCAAGTTTTCGGCTATGGCCTCCAAAGAGCCCAGTGTGTCAGCTTTAAGAATAATGCCGTTTACGTCGGTTGTAATCCTAATTTTTTCGATTTCTTCGAAAATTAGCTTCACGTATTTCTCGGGTTTTTCTCCCTCAGGAACGGCGTATAATGGTGCACCAGCCACAGCGCCTTCCAAGTCCGATGCGACGATTTTAACTCCAGCTGCTGCTGAAACAGACTCAACTGATGAAAACTTGTCTCTGGGGTCTCTAATCTCATCAAGCGGTTTAGGAACCAAAATGGCTCTAACCCGTGTTGTTATAGGTTTTTCCTTTCCACCCACAACAATTAGATCGTCTTTTTTTAATGTTCCATCATAAATGATTGTGTTAAGGGTTAATCCAAGTCCAGGTTCTTCTTTAACCTCTAAAACGGTGCCTTTAGCTGGACCTGCTGTGGTCTGTAAACGTTTCTTAAGATATTGTTGTGTTAAACCCACCAGAACTGCCAGAAGCTCAACGATTCCCTCACCTGTTTTGGCGCTTGTCGGCACAATTGCCACGGTTCTTGTAAAGTCTTTTATGCGGTCGAAACGGTCAGCCCTAAAACCTAAACGTGAGAATGTTCCAATTATTTCGTATAGGCGGTTGTCCAAATCCTCTTGTACGTACTTGTCTTGCAGCTGATAACTTTTAAGGAACGGTGTGTCCGGATAAGAATTCCAGCCGGGTATTCGGTCGATCTTATTGGCTGCTACAAGAAAAGGCGTTTTACGCGCCTTTAAAATTTCGATGCACTCGTAGGTTTGCGCTTCAAAGCCGCGGAGCACGTCGATTACGAGGATGGCAATATCTGCTACGCTGCCGCCTCGTTTCCGCAGGTTAGTGAAAGCTTCATGTCCCGGTGTGTCAATCACAAGCAAACCTGGAATTTCAATTTCACCCTTAATTGTCGATAAAAGCGGGCCAATCATCTGCTTTAAAGTCTCAACAGGAAAAAAGCTGGCACCGATGTGCTGCGTCATGCCGCCAGCCTCACGGGCTTGAACGCTTGTTTTGCGAATCTTATCCAAAAGTAAAGTCTTACCAGTATCCACATGCCCAAGGACGCACACAATCGGCTGCCTAATGGACATGGTTGCCTCCTCTAAACAAACAGCAACAAGCCATCTTTCAAATTAATAAACCTACTCTTAAAAATACTGTTTTGTGGAAGAATAGAAGGTGCTAATCAGCCTTTGTGATTAGAAGGAAGAACCCTACTGCAAGTATTATGAAGCTTAGGAAGCCAAATAATCCAGCGTAAATGCTCAGAGCTTGGGCACTTGTCAGTGTGAAGTAAAGGGTCAATGCACCTACTATTATAAGGATTAGTCCAAAGAATTTTTCAGCCGCTGTTATTCCAAATACGCCCTCTTCGCTCATGCGTTTTCCGCCTTAACACGCTGGCGTTGCTATAATAACATGAAAATGGAATTATTTTAAATTTCCCTATCTATTTTGTTTCTTCAAGTTTTGCTGGCAGATACTCGTCTACAATGTAGGTTAGTCCATAGCGGCTAAAAGCTTCCTGTTCGGCTTTACGCTTAATCTTCATGAAGGTTTTTATTTCCCTTTGCCATAGGGGGTCCTCCTTGTAGCGGGGATCTTTTTGCAGTTCATAAAGCCTCTTCATGTCAATCTCGTCCAGCGGGTCTGTGGGCAGCTTGTATTTGACAATGTCCGTTGCCCACACACCGCTCCATTTGGCATCAGGCGTTGTTAAGTCCCTTAGGTGGGCAGCGTTGGCCGAACCGGAGATTATCACCATAGCTATGTGCATTCCCCAAGGATCACCGTCAGTGAAAATGTAGACTGGCAAACCAAGTTCACGGTTCAGCCTCCTGATAAAGTGGCGTGTTGCCCTAGGCGCTTGCCCCGCCGTAAGCACAAGAATAGCATTGAACTTTTTATGCACGTTCTCCTCTATAAACCGCGTGAACAAGCCGCCTTTCTCGATGGCTATAACCTTATCAGCTGACGTTTCCACAAACTCTGCTGAAGTTAACGCTGGTCCAATCATGACACCGTCTGGGTGCGACGTTAGGTTCAACGTCTTACCTTCGTAACCCGGCACTGTATAGCGTATTGTTAGATCGCCGAAAACTGCTGAGCGTTCCTCCGGAAAAATGTTGAAGTCTTCCCGTGAAAAGCCGAGGACTGTTTCTAGATCAGTTATAATGTTGTTTGATTCCTGCTGGTCTTTGAATGTCATTTCGTAGGCTTGCGCCGAATAGTAAACATCTCTAAGTGTGGAAGTTTTCCGTTGTGACGTGAGCTCATAAGAGAAAAGGGCTGTCCAAACAAGCTGGGCAAAAGGCTTCAAATGGCGGATATTGCGTGTGCTTCGCCTAACCTTCTTGTCACCTAAAATGAACTGTCGGAACTTTGGATCGTAGTAAATGTTTTCAGTTGAGCGGCTTGGCATTTCTATGGATGGGAAAAATCCACTTTCCATTTGATTGTATATTCGGAGTCCAAGGTTTTCAAGACTGGCTAAAACCTCTTTCCGCCTCTCGGTTATACTTTTAAACTCCTTCGGCTCCAAATCTTCTCACACTCCTTAAAAGCCTCTCAATATCTGGAGGTTTCTCCTTTCCAGCTAGTCGCGTTGAAAACTCGGCGATTCTGGGCAAGTATTTACTGAAGATCCCGAGACGTTTGCGTTCTCTGTCAACATGTTCCCTCCGTGTTAAAAAGCGTTGAAGTTGCCGCGCAACTTCTCGCAATCCATTAGCTATTTCCCGTCTGACTTCCGGTCTGTCGGCAATGAACTCTTTTCCAACGGTTTTGTAAGGCACTTTTGTGCTGCAAATGTGCACTACTATGGCTATTGGCATGTCTGGCGAAACCTTATAGCGACGCCAGTTCATGGCGTTTATAACTTTCACAGATACGTCGCTTGCCTCATCATAAAGCAGTGGTATCCGGTTGGCAAAACGGTATATCACGAACCCGTTCCGTTGAGGAATTTCTCCACCATAGGCTATTGCCACTTCGACGATAAATGGATGTCCAGCATAGGTGGCTGGTTTCCTTTGGTGAACCGCCACAAACTCTGGCTTCAACTCTTTAAGAACACCAGTTTTAAGTAGTTCCTCTCCAAGTGGTGAAAGACAACTTGCATCTGGTGGCAGAAACTCCTTAAACTTTTTTAACATTTGCATTAATCTGACAACTTCTTCATGGGAAAGCTTCTTCGGGTTTTTGGTTGGGCTTATTCCACTGAATTCAAGAAACTTTTTAGCTGTCACTTCGCCAACACGGTGGAAATGGTTCTTCAAAAACTCCAGCATGTTGTTGTATGGCGTAACCTGTATAAGACGCTGAAGAAGCTCCACATCAACACCGTAGGGGTGAGGTAGCGTCTCTTTAGGCGGATCTGGCATAAGAGTGGTTGCCCTTATAAACTTGTATAATCTACCTTTAGGATCCACAAAGGTTATGTTAGCATAGGGGTTCACCATGGCTGTTTGCTTGAAATACTCCAAAATTTTCGGCATGGCCCTTAAGTAGTCGCCTTCGAGGCTGAATTCGACGACGGTTCCTCGCCACCCTTCCTTGTTCAAGAAAACCTTGCGGTCAAGAATTATCGGACGGTTCCGCTGAATATCAATCATGAGTTTATACATGTAAATTTTGGAAGACGGGCTAGTGCTTGAAATTATGGTGGCAGGTTGGTGGGTTGTTATCTGCCCGTATAAGATGGCCATTTTGCCACCTAGGCCGAAGGTGCCTCTCTGCTGTTTTAACTTATATTTTGAACCGTAAAGCACTTGTCCAAAAGCTGAGGGAATATGTCGCGGTGGGATGCCGCAACCGTTGTCTTCAACCCTCAACTTGTAGATCTGGGTTTCTTGGCTGGCTTCCCCTTCAAAAGAGAGCCTTACATATATGTCTGGCGGTATCTTGAGACTTTCAGCAGCATCCAAAGAGTTTTCAACAAGCTCCCTTATGGCGGCGAAAATCGCTCTTGTTGGGTTTGTGAACCCGGCTATGTCTCGGTTCCGGTAGAAAAAATCTGAAGCGCTTATCTCTTCAAACGTTACTTGTGCCACCTAAGCCTCCACCAGCACCTCTCGTGAGTTTCACCTTTACGTATACACGGCACACACATTAATTTAACTATACAGTTCCGGTTGGAATTCTTCATTTCTTAAAAAGCTCTGGCAGAGTTTTCCTTGGCTAATTTACCCTAACAATTTCAAAGATTATTTTGAAGTCTTTAACTTTTGCCGTGAGTATTTTAACTTTGGACGCTTTCGGAAAAGCCAAATAGTTTAGGACATGCGTTCCACAAGTTTTCCAATTTCTTTCTTCTCGCTATTCTTCTTCTGTTATAGTTGTGGTTCGCACATAATAGTATTCTCCTATCTCCTTCTGGTACTTGTCTAGCTTTGAGCCTTCCTTGTTTACGCGAGGCCTTTTCGTTATAGGGTCCCTTCTAAAGGTCACGTTCATCTCTTTTAGGAATGTGTTCATCCCTTCTCTGAGGCTTGTAGGCGGATTTGCAAAACCTTTCACACCTGGTTCTCCTATGAAAACCATGAGACGGTCTGCGATGAAGTCTTGGGCAACCACATCATGTTCAACCACAAAGGCCGTGGCACCGCGGGCTTCCACAACTCTCCGTACAGTGCGCGCCATATTGAGCCTCTCCTCCACGTCTAGGTAGGCGCTGGGCTCGTCTAAAAGGTAGAGGTCCGCTTTTCTTGAGAGACATGCAGCTATGGCGGTTTTCTGCAGTTCACCACCACTTAGCTCAGTAACATTTCTATCTAGAAACTTTTCTAGCCCAAGCGGTTGAAGGATTTCAACCTTGTACCAACTTGAGCCAAATTCCTCTTTAGCTATGCTCATTAATAGCTCTTGCACCGTGCCCTGATATTCCGCTGAGATATACTGAGGTTTGTAGCTTACCTCCAACTCTTTAAACTCTTTTCCATCATCAGTTTTCTCTAATCCCGCCAATATTTTTATGAAAGTTGTTTTTCCAATACCATTAGGTCCAAGAATTCCTATGATTTCACCTTTCTTAATCTCACCAGGGTAAGCTACAAGCTTGAATCCTTCATAGGTTTTCTCTATGCTGTTCCATCTTAGCAGTGTTTCTCCGCCACCGAAACTGATTGTTGGTGGTTTTTCATGGAAGATTATGGCTTCTTTTCTAAAGCGGACATTTTCGTCAGGGATATAACCTTGAAGGTAAATGTTTATGCCTGTTCGAACGCCGTGTACATGGGAAACTATGCCATAAACACCTGCCTCGCCGTAGAATATGCATATTTGATCTGAAAGGTAATCTATTATGGCAAGGTCATGTTCTGCCACAATTACGGTTTTATTCTCTTTTTTCAATGTTCTTATGGCTTTTGCAACCTCAAGCCGCTGTTTTACGTCCAAATAACTTGAGGGCTCATCGAAAAGATACACATCGGCTTCGCGGCATATGGCAACCGCTATAGCAACCCGTTGAAGCTCGCCACCACTTAGAGCCTCTAACGGTCTATTCCAAATTTTCTTTAACTCTAACCGCTCCGCAATGGCGTTTAGCATGGCGCCTCGTTCATTTGCTTTTTCTATAAGTTCGCCAACTTTGCCGGACACAACTCTTGGGATTTTATCTACGTATTGAGGTTTATGCACAACTTTGAGTTTGCCTTCACTCATTCTTTGAAAATACTCTTGTAATGTTGAGCCTCTGAAATATCGTATTATCTCGTCCCAGCTGGGCGGGTTTTCAAATTTTCCAAGGTTGAGCTTAATTTCGCCAGAGAGAATTTTCAAGGCCGTTGTCTTTCCAATACCGTTTTTGCCAAGCAAGCCTAACACTGTGCCTGGTGACGGTGTTGGAAGTCTATAAAGCTTAAATGTGTTTGGGCCGAAGCGGTGGCTACAGTCCTTTTCCAGCTCGTCAGGTAAATTTACTATAGATATAGCGTTGAATGGACATTTTTTAACGCAGATCCCACATCCCGAGCATAAAGCTTCTACAATTACTAGTTTTGTATTTTCAAAGCGGATTGCTTCCACGCGACTCCTAACCATAGGACAGAAACGATGACACTGTTTACCACAGCGTTTTGGCTTACATTTGTCCGAATCTAGCACAGCTATCCGCGTCATGGTTCAACCAGCAACTAAACGAATTTTGCCGATGATAATTATTGGGCCCTAAAATCAAAATGAATATGCTACTAAAAACTTTTCGGATAATAAAGAAACTGGGAAAGCGGTAAAAAGCTTGATTTTACCATTCCTCTTCTTCCCACTCTTCCTCTTCTTCCCAATCTTCTTCTTCCCATTCTTCTTCCTCTTCGAACAAGCTTTTCACCTCCGGGAGATAGAGTTAGCATATTGAGAGCCGCGCAAGATGTTTTAAACATTTTTATTCGACAATAGTCGAGAATGTAACCTTAAAAAGGGCAGACATTTTTAAAGTTTTACCTTAAAATCTTTGCCGTTAAGGCAGCTTCAGGCCCCTGCATTTTAGGTGTAAAATATGCCCAGCACAAGTGTTTAGAGTTGTGAGCTGCTCCGATTTCGCCTTTTGTGTTTACCGCTATTAAGCCCATAGAATTGTAGGTTCCAGCCATTCGCTCATTAACAAGTCTTATAGCGTCTTCAACAGCCTCTTGTGGGGTTTTTCCGCTTTCCATATAATTGCACACAGTTTTCGCCAAACAAAGCCTTATGGCAATTTCGCCGACACCAGTAGCTGAGCATGCCCCACTGCGGTTGTCAGCATATGTGCCGCAGCCAATTAACGGTGAATCACCGATTCTTCCAGGCAGCTTCAGTGGGAAACCTCCAGTCGATGTGGCGGCTGCCACGTTTCCATCTTTATCAAGGGCTACAGCGCCGACGGTTTCAAGGTCAAAGAGCTCCGGGTGTTCCCTAACAAGTTTTGCGAGTTTAGGCAGTTCATGTTTCCCTTCAAGCAAGGCTTGCTTCTGCTGTTCATAATATTTAAGGCGGAGCTCAGTGATGGGGTTTCTCCTTTCAAGATTGAACAGTCTGGCTAGTTTTTCAGCCCCTTCGCCAACGACAAAAACGTGGTCCGTGTGTTCCATAACAATTCTCGCAAGGCGAACGGGGTTTCGAACATCTCTCAAAAGCCCGGCAGCTCCAGCTTTCAACGTTTTCCCCTCCATAACGGAAGCCTCCATCTCAACAGTTTTTTCTATTGTTAAGCTCGAGCCATAACCAGCGTTAAAAACGCCTACATCTTCTAAAACTGCAACGGCTTCAACAACAGCATCAAGGGCGCTTCCGCCCTTTAGCATTATTTCAAAACCCATTTTAGCTGCTTTTTTAACACCTTCTATTCCCGGGTTAATCCGCTCTATATTCCAGTTCCCAGCACCACCATGAACGACGATGACAGGCTTTAGTATTTCCACATGCTTTCTCCTCTTTTAAACTTGGAGGCAAGTAATCTGTTGCATGAATTTAAGCATAATGCCTTTTTAAAGATAATTCTTAAATTGTTTTAAGTAGCCAGTTTATTATGGGATGATGTGAGGCGACGGCTAGGAGCCATTTAAGCTGTGAAAAGCCAACTAACCTGCACTGACCATCTGTTTGTCTCATGATGGAGGGCTACTGCGAAAATGATTAGGGATTTTAACATTTTAGCCACGACTTCTAGAGGCAACGAAGACGAGACGTGTTCCGAGCTTTGGTATTTACTGAACGAAATTGGTGATTCTGCGCCTGTTGTGGACAAAACTGGAGTTGCTGGTTTAATTGTTGCTAAAACAATCTTTAACCCTTTCGAGGTTATTGAAAAGTTTAGACGAATCCTGCGAGAAAGACCTTATGAGTTCCGTTACACACTGCGGGTAATTCCCATTGAAAAAGTAGTCCGTACAGACATTGGGGAAATCCAGCGGGCTGCCGCTGAGCTAAGCGCGAAAATAGCGCCAAACGAAAGTTTCCGTATTACTGTTGAAAAACGGTTTACTGAAACTTCTACAAGGGACATTATTGAAGCTGCGGCTGCAAACATTAAAAGGAAAGTTGACTTAAGTAATCCTGACAAAATTCTCTTAATTGAAGTAATAGGTGGTTTAACAGGACTTGCAGTGATAAGACCAAACGATATTTTGTCAGTAGTAAAAGAGAAGACGCTCTAGATGAGAGTCGATTTCTTAGCGTTCGGTAGCTAGAAGCGCTATTCGTTCAATTACGAGGTCTATTAGGGCTCTCTCCAAAGTTTTACCATCTGTCATTGCTTCAATTTCAGCGTTTGAAATTCTGAAAACTTTTCGTATGCCTACAATTTTATCTTGGGAAAGTTCTAGGACTACGTCGTCGCGTTTTCCTTTTACAATTTTTGAAATTGCCTCTAACGCCTTTTCTACTTGATCAGCGCTTTCCCCTATGGCCAGCACGGCTATTTCTTTTGTATTTTCCCTTATTCCAAGGAATTCTGTTGCCTTTCGAATTTGCCGTTGCGCCGAAGCATAAAGTAGCACTTCTAAGACCAAACTTTTCGAAATGTTTTTTTTGTTTTCGAAGGCTTTTAATGCGTTTAAAGCTGCAAAATACAGGTGCTGCCATGAAGCTACATGTTTCGCATTAAAAAATTGGACTTCAACATTTTCGCCTATCAGTCCTCTAGCTTCCTTTAGAAAGAGGTTGGCATCAACTATTTGCACGTCTTTAAAGCCTGCGATAGCTATGTATTTTCCGAATTCTTCAAGATGCTTTATCAAGGTTCTTCCTCTGCAATTTCCTTCAAAAACTTTTCAACAAGCCTTCTGGATAAACCGGCTTTTACAAGCTCTTCTATTACTTTTTCAGGTTTTCTATTTTCTTCTTTATGTTTCTGGATTATTCTCCTCAAAGTTTCCTTTATTTCCCATGGGAAGACTATCCAGCGGCTGGTTTCTCTTGCATAATAGTCTGGCTTTATCACACTCCATGGTTTGAGGTAAACGGCAGCAATCCTCACCTCAGCAGCCCCCTCCTTTTGCAGATACTCTTTTATAAGTTGGAGGCTCTTGCCAGTATCTGCAACTTCATCTACCACGAGCACTCGTTTGCCAGCTACCTTCACGGAAACCGGCTGTGTTAGGGTTGGCTCTTCTTTAGTTTCAGCTATGTTGACATAGAATTCGACTTTAACATTGGCAAGGTTTGGGTTTTCCAAGAGATCTGAAAGAACCCTTGCTGGGGGCCATCCGCCGCGGGAAACCCCGACAATTATGTCTGGCTTGAAAGAGTCCTGACGGATTTTGTCGGCTATGTGCATCAACATCCGATATATTTGGCTCCATGTTGGGACTTCAAATTCGATGTTTTTATGCAAACTCTACATCAACTCTTGGCGTGTTTATTTCTCTAGAATAATTTTGGTGATTAAATAACTTTAAGTTTGATTGTCGTTAAAAGTCAAGTCAAGTTCACGATAGTATAAGAAAGAGCTTTTGATAATCATGCCAATGCGGGTTATGTAAAACTCGAAAAATATAAGAGAAAAATTTTTGGGTTTTTATTCAAATTCTGATGGTTCTTTAGGTTTCTCTTTCTCTTTTTCCTTTTCTTTTTCGATGCCCTTTGCCGCGATGACATCATCAATTTTTAGTATCATGTTGGCTGCTTCGGTAGCGGACTTTACTACTTGAAGCTTGACTCGAAGCGGCTCTATAATGTTTAGCTCCAACATGTCTCTGATTTTGCCTGTGAAAACGTCTACCCCCATGCGGTAGCCGTCTGCTTTCTCGTGAGCGGCTCTTAGGGCCACCATTATATCCACTGGGTCTAGACCGGCATTTTCAGCAAGTGTCAATGGTATGGCTTCAACAGCGTCTGCAAAAGCCTCTATTGCTAATTGTTCCCGTCCGCCAACTTTTACAGCGTAGTCCCTAAGTTGTTTGGCTACTTCAGCCTCTGGTGCACCGCCACCTGGCACGATCTTTCCATCTTCAATAGCATTTCTTACCACGCAGAGCGCATCATGCAGTGAACGTTCAGCTTCATCAACTACATGTTCTGTTCCACCTCTGACCACTATTGTGACAGCCTTCGGGTTCTTGCACTCGCGGACGTAAACAAGCTTATCATCACCTATCTTGACCTCCTCGACAAGTTTAGCTTCGCCAAGCACGTCGTGTGTCAGGTCCTTCACGCTTGCTACTATCTTGCCACCGGTTGCCCTTGCCAACTTCTCCATGTCACCGCTGCTAACGTTTTTAACTGCTAGTATGCCTCTTTTGGCCAGGAAGTGCAGTGCCACGTCGTCTATACCCTTCTCGCAAAATACTACATTGGCACCAGCTTCAGCGATTTTGTCCACCATTTCCTTGAGCATTCGCTCCTCCTCATCTAGAAACATTTTCATTTGTTCTGGGCTTTCAATGTTGATTTTTGCGTCAAACTCCGTCTTTTCAATCTCTAACTTAGCATTTATTAGTGCAATTTTAGCGTTATGAATTATTTTCGGCATTTGCGGATGGGCGACTTCCTTGTCGATAACCATGCCTTTGACAAGTTCTGTTTCTTCTAGGCTTCTGCCATGTTTCTTCAAAATCTTGATTAAGTCGATGTCTGCCCTAATTTTGCCGTCCTTTTCTTCAGCCACCTGTTTTACGGCTTCCACAGCCAGTTTTGCAAAGTGTTCTTTTGCACCTGCAATGCCCTTACTTCCCATAGAAGTCATGGCGACGTCTAAAAGCTTCTTGTCATCGTTGATATTTACTGGCATGGCCATTTTCTCCAAGATCTCTCGGGCTTTTTCACCGGCTTTCTTAAAGCCTTCAATTATTATTGTTGGATGAATATTCTGATCTAAAAGCTCCTCGGCCTTCGCCAAGAGTTCTCCAGCCAGCACCGCAGCAGTTGTTGTTCCGTCTCCAACTTCATTGTCCTGAGCTTTTGCAACTTCTACAAGCATTTTTGCAGCTGGGTGTTGCACATCGATCTCCTTAAGAATCGTCGCGCCGTCATTAGTTATCGTTACGTCGCCGAAGCTGCTTACCAGCATTTTATCCATACCCTTCGGGCCGAGGGTTGTCTTTACAAGTTCAGAGATTATCTTTGCTGCCGTGATGTTGTTCCTTTGAGCCTCTCTTCCTGTTGTCCTTCCAGTTCCTTCCTTTAACACTAGAACGGGTACCGTTCCAGAGGGTATGGCTGCCACCCACCATCACCCCCTTCATTCGTTTGAAAGTTGGTTTAAAAGCAAAATCACACGGAAAAATTACTTCTATATAAAGTTTTCTAAATTTTTGCCTTAACAATTCTATAACCAGAAGCCTTCCTAAGCCTATTCATAACCGCCAACCCCAACCCCTCGGTGGGCACACCTTCAGCAATAATAATGTCAACTCCTTCAACGTCAAACTCTCTAAGAAGTCTAAACAAGTTTCTCGCAGCGTCTTCAAGGCGACCGCGACTTCCAAGAAACTTTACAACATCTGCCCTATACGCGGCTGCAGTTTCGTTGGTGGCTAAGACGCCGACTTTCAATTTTCTCTGTCTATAATAGTCTACTAATTCTGCGATTTTTTTCATGACAGCTTCCAAGTCGCCTTCAACAACAACCACTTTTGCTTTGGGTGCGTAATGCTTATGTTTCATTCCTGGAGAACGTGCTTCGTCAATATGCACCTTTCCATCCGCAGTTGCTACTGGGTGAAGCTCTATGTTTCCAAGAAATTCCTTTAGCACCTCATAAGGCGTTCCACCCGGGCGGAGGATCTGCGGGGGGTTAACGGTTAAGTCTAAAACCGTGGATTCTACACCGATGTTCGTTGGTCCGGCATCCAGCACGGCATCTATTCGGCCGTCAAGGTCCTCCAGTACGTGTTCAGCCATCGTTGGACTTGGGCGTCCTGCAAGGTTTGCGCTCGGAGCAGCAATAGGGCAATCACTTTCTCTTATAAGGGCTAATGCTACGTTATGTTTTGGAATTCTAATTGCAATAGTGTCCAAACCTGAAACAGTAACATCCGGAACGATTTCTGATCGTTTAAGAATTAGAGTTAATGGACCGGGCCAAAACTTTTCCATAAGTTTCTCAGCTTTTTCCGGAACTTCCCTTACCAGCCTGTATACATCCTTTACGTCTCCCACATGTATTATTGGTGGATTGTCAGGTGGTCTCTTTTTAGCTTTAAAAAGGTTTTTAACGGCCTTTGGGTTAAGCGCGTCAGCTCCAAGTCCATAAACAGTTTCTGTGGGAAAAGCCACTAATCCACCCTTTTTTATAATGTTTGCTGCGATGCGTATTGCTTCAATTTCTGGAGTGTCCGAGTTAACTTTTATTACCGTAGTTTTCATTTCAGCAAGCCTAGTTTGTTAAGACGTTTTGTGGATTTAAAGATTCTAACTCAAACGATGTAGTAGTCTATGACTTTTTTCATACTTTTCGGTGCGGTCTGCTTTAGGGCAAGTTGTTTCAATATTTTTATCATTTGAGGTTGAAAACGGGCTATGTCTGTTAAACTTACTAAACCTACTAGACGTTTCCCCTCTACTACCGGCAATTTCTTAATCTTCATTTGGAACATAAGTTTCACAGCCTCCTCTAACTCTAAGCTTGGTTCTACAACCACCAGCGGGCTTGACATCACATCTTTAACCCTTGTTCTGTGTACATCTTTTGCCTCGGCCACAACTCTCTTTAGCATATCTCTTTCAGTGATTATTCCAACGGCTTTCCCTTTTCTAACGGCAATCAAGCATCCAATTTCAAACTTGTTCATGACTTCTGCAGCTTCTTTCACTGTTGCATTCTCATCTATAGTTATAACCTCTCGCACCATGACATCTTCTACTTTCAAAGAAATTCGGCTTTCGCTTTCACCTTCTTCTTCAGTGTTTTCAGTTGACAACAAGGACCCCACTTGTATTTCAACATCGCCAATATATAACTATGTGCGAAATTTTAGACGCTCAGATCTCTTCGAAGTTTTTGTAAAAGCTCCTCAACACGTTTGCTTGTCGGGATCCTCGCTTTTTCAAATTTCTCTTTAGGCTTTGACAGGGGTCTAGTCGCGTCTATGCCCATTTTGCTTGTCAACCCGGTTTCTTGGTTGGCAGAGGCATCTAAAGTTGAACCCCGCGCATTCTGAATCACCAGCAAGTCTTCACAAGCTTGGAATCTTGTCGCTATAGCCCACTCTACTTCCGTTAAGTCGAAAACGTTGATGTCTGAGTCCACTACAACAGCGTGCTTAAGACTTGGATGAGCTGCGAAAGCCGCCAACAAAGCATTTTTTGCGTCTCCTTCCATTTGTTTTTCGATGGATATTATCGCATGAAGCCACCCGTTTCCGCCTATTGACAAGTTTACAGCATTAACTTTCGGCACAACCTTTGAAACAGCCTCATAAATTGCAGCTTCAAAAGGCATCCCCATCAAAAGCTTATGTTCGCTTCCAGATGGCAAAAGTGCTTGGTAAATATAGTCCTTGCGATGCATGACGTTCACAACCTCTACAACTGGCTGTTTTCTTTGGATATCATATGTTCCAGTAATATCCACGAATGGGCCTTCTATAACTTCTTTACTTGCGGAAATTCTGCCTTCCAACACGAGTTCAGCGTCTGCTGGAGCACAGGCGTTCACATATTTACATTCCACTAGGTGCAGTTGGTCGTTCAAAAGGGCATTTGCCACGTCAAACTCGCAAACTCCAAATGGGAGAGGCGAAGCGGCAGCTAACATTACTGCTGGGTGAACACCTATAGCAATAGCTATGTCCAAATCTGTCTCAGCTTCCTTTGCCATGTTCCAGAGCTTATAAAGGTGTCTTGGAACAAGCCGTATCGCCAAATGTCTTTCATCCAAAACTTGCAGTCTATGAACGGAAACGTTCTCAATGTTTCCGTCCAAGCTTTTAGCATGGACAACGGCTGCCGTTATGTAAGGGCCAGCATCTCGTTCAAAATGTGTTAAAACCGGAATTCGGAGCAAGTCTGGTTCTTCAATAACCTCTTTAACTGGTCCGTCGTCCACGATTCTGGGTTTTCTAGGAGACTGCCAAGCTTCTAAAAGCCTCTTGTAAAGCCGGTCCTGGTCAACATTAAGCGCTTCACAGATACGCTTTCTTGTTCCACAAACATTGGCCACAATGCGCGCCTTAGCGTCTTCCACATTCTCAAATAAAAGTACTGGACCATTTCCGTCGAAGCTTTTCATGATATAGGCAATCTCAAAGTTTGTGGACACGGAATCCTTAATGTGGATCATCTCCTTTTTCTCTTCCATCTGCTCCAAGAAGGCTCTGAGGCTCATAGTAAGCTTCCTCCCGTTTCTGGCTCCGTTGCTGTTGGCATCACTCTTTCAAGCAGTCTCTTGAAAATCGATTGTGCTTGTAACTCGTTAACGTTCTCCAAGTATATGGAGACAAGGGCAATTTTCCTTTTTTTGGAGGCTAAATACTCCGCGAACATACGAGCTGAAATCACGTTTCTGTCACCTAATAAAACCGTTGAGGACGGCAGTCCAGGGGAACCGGCAGGCTTTGGAATGGCTACGGCTAGTGTTCCAAGCCTATCCTCGTTTTCACTTAAAAGCACAAGACACGCGTTTTTTGTTTCAAGATAAACGGCCAAAAAACGAATATTTTGTTCAATTTCCTCATCCTTAATAACCCTAGCCCGCTCCATCGACAAGCTCTCCATTCCTTCTTATCTCATTATAGCCTTAATACACTCTTCAGTATTTATCACTTTAAAAGGCGAACTCAAAATGACTGGAAACGGCGAAAAAGAAAGAGCCCAAAAAATTCTGGAACGGCTTAAAGAAAATTTCACGTTTCCAAAGTGGGTGTCTCTAAAACAGGACCCTTTCGAAACCCTAATTATAACTATAATCTCGCAGAACACGTCGGACAGAAACGCTGAAAAAGCCTTTCAGAATCTTTCCAAAAAGTTTCAAATAGCTCCAAGAATATTGGCGGAAGCTGAAGCTGTAGAAATAGAGAAATGTTTGAAGGTTGCTGGGTTGTACCGAAACAAGGCTAAAACAATAAAAAAAGTATCAAAGATAATATTTGAAAAATTCGGAGGCAGTCTTCAGCCTATTTTGGCTATGCCCTTCGAGGATGCGAGGAAAACGCTGTTGCAGCTGCCGGGTGTTGGGCCCAAAACCGCTGATGTACTTCTACTCTTCTCAGCGAACCAGCCGACGGTGCCAGTGGACACCCATGTTAATCGTGTCTCAAAAAGGCTCGGGCTTGCACCTGCGGACGGTGATTATGAGGAAGTTCGCAATTCTCTTCAGCGTTTATACAAGCCCGACGACTATCTAGCGGTTCACATATTATTAATTCTGCTAGGAAGAAAATACTGCAAGGCTTTAAAACCCATGTGTGGTCAATGCCCAGTAAACATGCTTTGTCCCTTCGAGAAAAAGCCAATTTATCCTACAAAACTTTAGCTTCATCTTGTATGCTTGATATTTCTCTCAAATTCTTGTCAAGTCTAACTTTTCCAATAACGACCGTTGAAATGCTCCCTGAGACAGGCGTGAAAATTTTCAAGACTTTTCTTATATAGTCAATTTTTCGTAACACACCTATACCCAAGAATTTTCCTTCAGCGTTGTATAAGGCTGTCAGTGATCCTTCCTCATCCCCATTACATGCGACTGTAACTTTTTTGCCTAATACTTCCTCTAGGCTTCTGATTTTTTCTGGACTAATCCATCGGCCTTTTCCGATAATCACGTGGATTTTGTCCTTTAACTCTGCGATGTGAAGCGGTTTCATTCCCAAGAGGCTGTATATTTCTTTCTCTCTTTTCGCCATCCCAAAGGTTCTATTTGAACCTATAATCTCATCGTTTTCGACCTTGACCCAACTCATGGGTATGGACTGTATTTTTGCGCCTTTCAAGTATTTAATGTAGCCTAACTCTCTTAGGCTTCTGCGTTTATCGCGGCTTCTCTGCTTTATCGTTTGTGGAGAATCCACAGCTAATGTCTTGAAGTTTTTGAGCGCCGTTAAAATAGGCGTCAACCTTTCACTTTGTTGAATACCAAAAACCATGTCAGGCGCTATTTTTTCAACTATTTGAAGTTTATAGCTTACGGCCTCTTCTCCTTCTACCCAACCGTCTGTGTTCACAATTATATAGTCTGGGTTATGCTTCAAAAGTTCTTCCCTCAGCGAGATTATTCCGCGGATAACTCTTTCAAGGGCTCTGCTTGGTGAGGTCACTCCTACAAAATAGGCGTTTGTAGCTTCAAGGTTGAACAGGTCTGTTACCGGTTTTGAAACCAGAGCGTAGGCAACTGTGCAAGGCGGCCCAATATCCGACTGGCCTATGTCTCCATCTAAGATGGCGACTTTACATCCGTCTTTTACTAGCTTGTTTGCGAGGTACGTGCAAAAACTTGTTTTTCCAGAGTCTACGTTTCCAAGAACCAGCAACGTTAAAGGCCTTTTTTGTATGGCAACGACTTCCTTATAAGCTTCTTCCCAGGACATTGGCACAGTGTCTCCATCCACTTCCTCTATGCTTGCGTTTTCTCCAAGCAAGATGTCAAAAGTCGCCTTTTCCTTAACAATGAAGGGCATGCGTTTGCCATCTCTTATTACAACCTTGCCAGTTTGCCTCAAAGAGTGGCCGAAAACCTCTGTTTCACCGGAGACAAGCGTAACCGAGGCTGGGCCGTCCACTAGTAGAGTTTTTCCAGCATCAACGGTTATCCTCATTCGCTTTTCCTCTGGCATACTTTTGTCCATTCCTTTTTGCAATTCTTATTGCTGAAACTATGTCTCTTACACCTCTCCTATGTTTGGCCTCGCTTATATAACGGTCTGTTCCCGCTTCGCTTACGCTTTCTAATTCCACGTTTGGAGGCAGTCGCTTATCCAACGCCCTTAAAAGCTTTTCTTTATACTCAGGCACACCATCTCCGACTTTGACGGAGATCACCGATGCCTTAACATCTTTTAAACTTTCTATGATTGTTCCTATTTCATTAACAGTCTCTTTTATGCTAAAACAGTTTCCAGTTTTTATAACTTTTCCATCCGCCAAAACAGCTAATCCCAAAACTTCGCCGGGGTCTACTCCTATCACTATTTTTTCGTACGAACTTTTTCCTTCTAACTGTTGGAGTGCTTGATTAATTAAGACTTGTGGGTCCTCCCCCTCTTTGAATGTTAAAACATTTTCGTGATTTATCAGCGCACGTTCTTTCTCGGTAGTTATAACGATTTTTATCTCCACTGGCACCGGGTCGTAAGGTGTTAAGCTTATGAAAGGTACATTTTGCTTTTTAAGTTCATTGACTATTAAATAATAGGCCTTTCCCGAAACCGTTGCCACCGCCATCTTTGCCTTCATGTGTCAACCGATCATTTTAGTCTTCTTTACAACAAACAATTATTATTTTTGCTGTTTATATCTATTAACGTGCGTTAAGTTGCTGCAGAAAATTCCAACAGGCTGCAATGGATTTGACGCCCTCTTAGATGGCGGCCTAGATGTTGGCAGTATTAGCCTGATTTATGGGGAGGCTGAAACTGCTAAAACAACGTTGGCTATGCAATGCGCCGTAAACTGTGCGAGGAGAGAATGGAAAGTTTTGTTCGTGGACTGCGACGGTACGTTCTCTCCTAGACGACTGTTTCAAATAGCTTCAAAAGACGCTGAAAAAATAGCTGAACACATAATTCTTGCTAGGCCTAAAGACTTCAAGGAACAAACGGTCATAATAGACCGGTTAACTAACTATTTGACGAGAGGCTTTGGCCTAGTTATTTTTGACACCATTACACATTTATACCGTTTGGAAATTGCAGAAAAACCGGAAAAAACATTCGAGTTAAACCGTGAACTGAACAGGCAGATGGCGTGGCTAGCGCAGGTTGCCAAAACCCATAGAATAGCTGTCCTTGTACTCAGTCAAGTTCGAGGGGTTTTTGAAGACGCGCATGTGAGCATTGAACCTGTAGCCACAAGGGTGCTGAAGTTTTGGGCAGATGTAATAATTGCAATGAAGTCAACAGAAAATGCGAAAGTTATAAAGGCAATTGTAGAAAAGAAACAGGGAACAACTCAGCAACCCGCTTTCCATTTCAAAATATGCGAAAAAGGATTAACCGAACACTTTACCTCAGCGTAAAGGTGTGAAAATGGGTACACTTGCAGATTTAGTCTTAAACGCGCTAAAATTCATCCTTCCGGCATACTGTGCAAACGCTGCACCCGTGCTTTTCGGCGGAGGCTTCCCGTTGGATTTTGGGAAAAAATTCTATGACGGGCGACCAATTTTTGGAAAAAACAAAACCTTTAGAGGTTTTCTATCAGGACTAGTTGTTGGAACAATTGTTGGGATCGTCGAGTCTATATTGTTTAAGTATCCTCTCTATTTTGGTTTTCTTTTATCTATTGGTGCCTTGATAGGTGATTTAGCAGGGGCTTTCTTAAAAAGGCGCATGGGACTATCTCCTGGAGAAATTTTGCCAGTGATTGATCAAATCGACTTCATAATTGGAGCCTTTGTTTTTTCTCTTCCTTTGAACATGCTTTTTCTAGAACTTGCCGTAACCGTGTTGGCGCTCACCCCACCGCTGCATGTACTCACTAATTTCGCAGCCTATAAGATGGGTTTGAAAGAAACTCCATGGTGAAAAGCAAATTTGTTATACGCCTTTCAAATAATACAGTATAGCTTCCACAGATATGTAAGCGATTATGAAAAGTGCCATGCCCACTATAAACATGAGATAGGCTTGTCTCGGTTTGTAGGCATATTTTGTGCTTTGGTACATTAAAAGCGCACCAATTACACCGAAAGAGAATATTATCATTGCCATTAGGCTGTCTGAAACCCATTGCTCGGATAGTTGCGGGTAAACAAAGAGGAAACGTCCACCGTAATAAACGGCAGGATAAGGCTTAACAATAATAAGGTATAATCCCCCTCCAAAGAGAAAGACCGCAACAACCGCCGCTATAGTGGCTAGAGCGATACTTGAAGGCTTAATTGTTGATATTCGTCTAAAGAGTTTCTGGAACGAATATGACATTGATGAAAGTGTCCTTTTCATTTTACGTGCCACTTTGGCTCCTCTCCAGTTTTGAGTAGATGCTCTGCCACTTCTTTAGCCCATTCACCAGTAAACGGATTTTTAATGATCTCACTTAAATATTCTTTCCAGGAAATGTCTAAAGCTTTCTTCCAAACTTCGTATTTCTTTAAAATGCTTATGTAGGCCCTTGCATGCAACTCACAAAACCCATTTTTATAGGCTTCTCTGCTGCATATTGCGCATTTCAAGGTCTTCCCTTCTCCTCTCTTAATTGGCATTTCGGATTAAAACATAGGTTCCAAGGCCGTCTTCCTTTAATCTTAACCTGCACTATTGGCCAACCACACCCGCGGCAATTTCTACCAGTGGGACGAGCGTTCCCTTTCTGTGGAAGTGGAAAAGCTGCGTTACACTGTTTTTTAAAGTAATTTGTGCATCCAATGAACCGCTTTCCAGTTTTTCTTGAATAAAGAATCATAAGACTCCCAGTTCCACATAAAGGGCATTGTCCAACAATCCGCTCCTCAAGCCTTGCCTTTTTAATGGCATGGCTTAACTGTTCACCTATGGCTTTTTCCTTTTTTTTCAATTCTTCCATGACAGGCTTTAAGATTTCAATGGTGTCTAAAAGGACATTTTCCCTATTCTCCATATTAGCTTGAATTTTGTCCATACGTTCTTCCAAGCTTCTTGTAAGTTCTATTGAGACGATAGATGGGCAATGCCTCTTTAAAACCTCGAGGACCTCAAAACCTAGGTCTGTTACAACAATTCGTTCGTCGCGGACATACTTCCTATCATACAAGGTTTGGATTATGTCTGCCCGCGTGGCCTTTGTTCCTATACCAGCCTCTTCCATTTTCTTAAGGAGACTGCCTGGATTGTACCTCGGTGGAGGTTTCGTGAACTTTTCTTCTGAAATAACTCTTACAACTTTAAGTTTTTGCCCTTCATTTATTTGAGGTAAGAGTACTTCTTCGGCTCTTACATAGGGTTCATAGAACCGAAGCCATCCATCTTTGAGTGTTTGTCTACCTCTCAAAATGAACTCTTGCTTGTTGATGCTAATGCATACCTTTACACTTTGTCTTATGGCTGGCTCGCAGAAAACCGCCATAAACCTTCTCACAACCAAGTCCCATATGCGCCTTTCAGGTTCTTCTAAAACTCTTTCCGGAAGCTTTCCAGTTGGGTAAATGGCTGGATGCGCGGGGTCTTCCTTTTTGCCTTCGTTTGGTTTTAATTCCTTTTTGGCTAAAAGTTCTGCGGCTAAATTCTTATACTCTGGGACCGCACTTAGGCTTTTGAGGATTCCTTCATAATTTATCGCCGGCGGAAGTTTTTGACTGCTTGTTCGTGGGTAAGAAATCAAGGCGTCCAAGTATAAGCGTTGGGCTATATCAAGGGTTCTTCTAGGCGTGTATCCGAAAAGGCTATAAGCCTCACTTTGCAAGGCACCAATATCAAAGGGTGTTGGCGGCATTTGTTGGAACTGTTTAACTTCTATGCTTTCAACGACACCATCTTTACCCTTGCAAGCAGTTAGAACTTCTTCCGCTTCTCGTTTTGTTTCAATGATGTCCTTTTCATATTCAGCCTCGAAAACCTGTCCCTCTATCTCGATTTCAGCCTTGATTTCCCAGTAAGGCGTTGGCACAAAACTTCTTATGGCTTTTTCTCTTGCAACAAGAAATCTAAGCGTGGGCCCTTGTACTCTTCCAGTACTTAGAGTCGCATATTTTCCGCTCCAGTCTTTTGCTGCCAGCGTTAACGCTCTTGTTAGGTTAACACCGTATAACCAGTCAACTTCATGTCTTGTTTTTCCAGCTTCTATTAGAGCGAAATCCAGTTTTGGCAGCAATTCTTCGTATGCTTTTTCTAACTCCTCCTTTGTTAGAGTAGAATACTTCATTCTTTTTGCTACGTTTTCTTTGCCACCGCACGCATATTTTAGTATACAATATCCGATAATGCTCCCTTCAATGTCATAGTCGCATGCATCGATGTACGTATCTGCCCCTTCTGCAAGCTTTGAAATAGTTTCAAGCCAAACTCGAATCTGCTTGACACCTCTTTCAGCTATATATCTGGGAACCCATCTAAAATTAAAAACTGGGTAATAGTTTCTTCCGCTTCTTTCCTCCGCCACCGTATATAAGTGCCCGACGGCTGGGACCACAATTATAGGCTTGTCTCTTTCAGCCACGTAATAGGGCACACCGTTATCTTCAACTTTTTTAGCTTTTCCTTTCAAATCTAGAGCTGAGGCTATCCGCTGCGCAGCGTCTGGTTTCTCCGTAATTATAAGCGTGTACTTTTCCATGCAGACACAGACCATTAACCAATGAAATTTCTCAAAGGATAAGCATACAGCCAAAATTAAAAGTTTCTGTGTGAGGCTCAGTCTGTGTTTAAAGTGAAAATGCCAAAGAGCGACCAGCAACCGATAAATACGTGTTGTGCTTTCTCCTTTCAACAGTGAGAGGGTTATATATGCCTCAAAAAGTTGTTTGCCACCAATGCGGCTACGTTTTGTATGAAGGTGCCGAACTGAAACCTCCGGATGAAATTTTACACAAATATGACGGCAAATGTCCGAACTGCGGCAGAAAACTAGCTTTCATTCCATTAAACGTTGAAGTTAAACCATTAAAGTAGTTTCGAAGAAAACTTTTGAAGAATGAAGAATAAAGAGGCTTTAATGCGCCGACAAAACTTTATTAGGTCCATGACCATAATTGCTTTCTCTTACAACTAGGAAAAGATACAAGCACAGCGAAAAATACTTGCTTGAATTCGGAATAAACCGTAAGGGAAATAAACACCACGAATCAATCATATTCAAAGAGCTGAAGTTCGAATGAACCTCAAGAACGCCTTTACCAAGGAAAACTTTCTTAACGTCCTCCGAAATATCGGAAAACTTCGCCCAAAAGTGCGCCACACATCAGTTTTGACATTTGCGGCGTTGGTGCTAATTCTTTTGATAGCTTTCGTTGCAAGGTTGTTCCCCATGCGATGGGAAATAGATCCAGCTACTGGAAAATCAACTCTTTTGCTGTCGGAATTCGACCCATATTTTCAGTATCGCTTTACGGAATATATATTCAAAAACGGTTTTATTGCATGGGCGTGGCCAAACCCGTGGATAGACTATCAACGTTGGTATCCCCAGGGATATAACGTTGCAAGAGGCGCCTATCCTGGTCTTCCTCTTACAGCTGCCTTTCTGTATAAGATAGTCTCAATGCTCGGCGTAGGTATAGATCTCATGAGCTTCTGTTCACTTTTCCCAGCCATAATGGGAATGCTGGCCTGCCTCGCCATATACTTCTTGGGTAAGGATATAGGCGGCAAGCCTGTAGGCCTTTTAGCAGCGCTTTTCTTGGCTTTGCATCCATCCTATATTCAACGCACTTCCCTAGGTTTTTTTGATGATGAAACCGTCGGGATACCGGCCCTCATAGTTTTTGTTTTTCTATTTTTAAGGGCGATTGAAGAAGATCGTCCAATAAATTCAACTTTAAAATATGCTGTTGCATCCGGAGCGATTTTAGGGTATTTCTGTGCTAGCTGGGGTGCTGCCTACTACCCCATAGGCCTTACTGCACTTTTTGCCTTTGTATTGTTGGTCATGAAGAGATATACACAGCGGCTTCTCTTAGCTTACAGCATAACCTTTGGCCTAGGATTGTTTATTGCCATAAACGTTCCATATCTTTCACCAAATTATCTCTTGTCCACGGTTATAGTTGCGGTTGCTGGAGTTTTCAGTTTACTTTTTCTTGCTGAAATTGTAAACGCGTTGCCAACGCAAAAATGGAAAATTTTAGCCTTAATAGTTTTTCTAGCTTTGATTGTTGTGGGTTTCGTTATCCTATGGCGGCTTGGCCACGTACAAGCTATAACTGGTAAGTTTCTTTCAGTGGTTAATCCTTTTACTCGGACAGAATCTCCGCTTTACGAGTCTGTGGCTGAACATCGTATCTCCGCTTGGGGCTCCATTTATTACGATCTTGGGGTTGGAATATTTTTCTTTGTGGTAAGTTTGTTCTTTGTTTTCGGAAACTTGAACAATAAAAACTTGTTTCTCTTGCTTTTCGGCTTAACGTCACTTTATTTTGCTTGTTCTATGGTGCGGTTGCTTGTGCTCATGGCTCCGGCGTTCAGCCTTTTGGCAAGTGTTGGGGTTAATGGACTATTGAAGCCTTTTGTGGCGTTGTGGAAAGAGCCTCCCAAAATAAGTATAAAGAAAAAGTATGGGCTCGAACGTGTTGGAAAAGAGTTCAGCGGCGCAGCTATATTCATGATATTCATAATCCTAATGTCTAATGTTGCCTTTCCTTTGTCGATGCGGAGGATTTACAGGCAAGTTGACACTCCAACAACAATATCATCTGGAAGCCTTTCATTGATTCCAAGTGAACCGGTGCAGGAGTGGATAAACCTGCTCTATTGGACTAGAACGCGGTTAAATTCTGCGACTGTTGTGTGTAGCTGGTGGGACTATGGGTATTGGCTGACAATACTGGGAAATGTTACAACACTTGCAGACAATGCAACAGTAAACGGAACTCAAATACAAAATATCGGCTTCATATTCATGAGTAATGAAACGCAAGCAGTTAAGGTATTAAAATGGTACAAAGCTGAGTACATCTTGGTTTATGTGACCATCTATTACGATACTCAGACAAGAAACGTCGTGTTCGCCAATGCAGGCGGCGATGAAGGAAAATGGGTTTGGATGGCCGCCATATCTGGAAAAGCTCGTGACCGCTTCATAAATCAAGGTTTGATCTCTGAAAATGAAATGTGGACCGGCGATCTCGAAGAAATCCGGCAGATGTTTGGAAACTACACCTTGGGGGCTCATTGGCATGACTCAAATAATAATGGATACTACGACAGTGGGGACTCTACGAGTCCAGCGTCTATGGGACAAAATGCCACAATCTATAAATTGATGCGTTATGCCATGGAGCGTTGGATGCAAGTGCAGAAAGGCGGTTCCTCCCCGACGATTCAACTTCAATACTTTAGCGAGGCATACATTGCTGGACTTGATAACGATGGAACAAAATACGGTGGCGTGGTTCCTCTCGTCTGCCTCTATAAGATTAACTATCCTTCAGAACAGTAGAGAGGGCTAGAAACTTGTTTCCAAAGGTTCCGGATTATCATAAGCCGAATAGGCCGCTTGTTCCGACTGGTTTAGGCGTCTTTTATGTGATAGCAAGCTCCCTCTACCTCTTTCTGCTACACTTATTCATCGAAGGTAATGTGTCCGGCAACATTAATAAGGCTTTAACGTTAGCCGTTTGCATTTTGTTCGGCGGCTTCATGGGTTTGCTTGACGATTGGATGGATCTACGTTGGCGCTATAAAGCTTTTTTCCCTTTGATAGCAGCAATCCCCCTTGTGGCTTTGGCCTATCGTTTGCCCTATGTGCGCACCGCTATAACTCTCCCAATAGTTGGAACCGTAAACTTCGGGATTTACTACTACATTATACTGATTCCGTTAATTGTGACTGTAACGACTAACACCGTTAACCAGCTAGGTGGTTTAAACGGGTTAGAAACCATTTGTCCCGCCATCGTTTTGATAGGGCTTATGGTTCTGTCGGGTCAGAACGCTATCCTATTAACAGTTCCCTTAGCTGTTTGGCTGTCACTTGCGTTTTTCAATTTTCGAGGCAAAATTTTTGTTGGCAATACCGGCTCCTTCACCATTGGAATGACACTGGCAGCCTTTGCAATAATCTCCGACCTAAAATGGTGTTTACTTATTTCGATTCTGCCATATATTTTCAACTCTTCGCTGATTATGGTGAATTACTTCTTTTTCCGGACGAAGGCTAGTGTTTCTTTTGATGGTGTGAAGCTTGTTTCTAATCATAGGCGAAGTTTGATAACGCTTATCACGTACAATCGTCCCATGACCGAGCGGCAAGTAGTCACAGCAATATCATCTCTGGTCGCAGCTTCAACATTCATTGCCGTCATCATCCAGTTGTTCTTGTTTTAGCTTCAAGCAATTGTGTGTAGCAGCATGTTACACACAAAAGTCAAAAATTTGTGGCGGGCGAGGCTTTATTCACGAGGCTGTTAGACCGCCGTTTAATGAATATGCGAGGAATCAGCTATTTGCCCAACACTCTACGTTCCAAACGTTTCAGTTAAAGTGGAGATCACCAGTATTGTAGGGGCTAAGCTTGACGCTAAAGGCGTGGCCGGAACCGTTAACTTTGATGTTAAGGCGAAGCTTGAGGAGAAAGAGCGCAAAAGTCAAATGGTTGTCGTGAGTTTTAGTCTTCAACTGAGCACTAAACCTGGCATAGTTAAGTTTGAGGTCGAAGGCACAGCCACTTTAACTGGCAATGATTCCGAAATAAACAGAATGCTAGAAATAGACCCGGAAACAAAGCTGCCCTATGTTTTCCAAAAAGTCTACCAACATACCTTCATGACTATGTACCTATTATCATCGATTTTGAATGCGCCACCACCACCGGTAGACCTCCTGCTTTTCGGACGAGAAACCGTGCCAACAGAAAATGCGGCGTTGATACCTGAAAAAACCGAAGCTGTAGCAAAATCTAAATCTGTAACCTAGCTTAATGGAGCGCGATCTTAGAATAGTTTTTATGATCCCTACAGTTTTTGCTGTTTATTGGCGGGTGAGTGGGCCCTCCCACCCGTTCCGCCATAAAAACCCCGGTGTAGGGAGGTGAAAAATTGAAGTTTGAAAGTAAAGATGTGGTTTTAACAGCAGTTTTTGCGGCACTTTACGCAGCTGCAGTGGTTTTCTTAGCACCCATAAGCTTTGAAGTTTTTCAGGTGAGAGTAGCCGATGCACTTTTACCCTTTGCTGCCGTTTTAGGCTTGCCAGTGGCCTTTGGGACAAGTCTCGGCTGTTTTATTGCAAATTTTTATAGTAGTTTGGGCATCGTTGATGTTGCAGGCGGAGCCATCGCAAACTTTATTGCATGCATCTTGGCATGGCACATCGGTGGAAAAAGCGTTTTCCGTAGATTTTCGTCTTGTCTGGCAGAGACAGTCATTGTCACGCTGATTGTTGGAAGTTACTTAGCTGTGCTTCTCAGCATGCCAATAGAGGTTGGATTACTTGGCGTTTTCATCGGCTCTGTTATAGCAATCGATATTCTGGGTTTCAGCTTGCTTGAAGCTTTGTATAGAAGCGGTGTAGCCCAAAAAATTGTGAAACGTTAAGGGTCTTCGCCCTTTCACATGAAGCGTTCCAGCTTAGTTAACCCAATTATTTCTTCAAAGTCTAAGCCTAACGCGTCCAAGACCTGATCAAAGGTGGAGTGGAGGTAGGCTATATACTTGTCAACGTCTATCTCGTTTTTTGTCGCCAATTCTACCGGCTTTACATGCGGTTCATTCACAACTTTAACAAAACTTATCAAGTCACCCGCTTTCAGCTCTATTCCACTTTCTTTTAAGATTCTTGCAGCCTTAACGTGTTGAGGTGTCGTTTTTGTGTAGCGTTCCAACTCCTCGCCTAAAACAACGTTAAAGGCAAGTTCATTTAGGCTTTCCCATTCACGTCTTTTTAGGCGGGTGTAGCAGTCTCTAATGGTTTGGATAATGTCCTTTTTCGCTTTCTCGAAGTCTGCTGGAGTTTTCACCATGGCTAGATGCTCTTTCATTTTATCAAAAGCCTTCTTTATGAATATGGGGATGTGGCGCTTCTTGCCAGTTAAACCTTTCACGTCCACGCTTCCGTCTTCTAAAACGCCTAGATAATTCTTTTTGCGGGAGCTGAAAACTGCGTAGCGATAAACTTTGTCCACGTCTAAGCCCATTTTGAGTGTTTTTTCAGTCCAATCTTCGAGGGCTTGTATTTGCTCTTTTGTCGGGTTTTTCAGGAAAACGCTGTCTGTATCGCCGTAAAGTACCTGAATGTGCAGTTCTTCCGCTTTCTTAATTATTTGGGTTATTGCGTGTCTTCCAATGGCGGCAGTAGCTTCAGCTACGGGTGGACAGTAGAGGTCGAATGTTTCAGCGCCAAAAACTCCGTAGCTGGCATTTAAAATAACTTTTAATGCTCCTTGAATAATGTTATACCAGCTTCTAAGCTCCGGTGGCAAAGTCTTGTCCTTTGATTTGGGCTTATACCAGTAAACTCGCAGATCTCGCAGTGAGCCGATAAGGAGACTTTCTAGGGCGCGTTTTTTGCGGCAGACCCAGTGAGGCGTGTCTGGCACGAGGTTTAACTGGCATTCTGGATGTCCACATAAAATTGACTGATAGCCCAAATTCCAAACCTTTATTATGGATGGATATAGGCTTGGGAAATCCATTACAGCAACGTTAAAGTGGACCCCTGGCACAGGCTCGACTACTATGGCGCCTTTGTACTTTTTGCCTTTGATTATTGCTTTTGTGGCAGTTTTGCCCTTTAAGGCTAGAATATCCTCTGCGTTTGGAATCAGCATGCCCCTTCTGCGGTGCTCGCGGTGCATGAAATTTCTTATCCAGCGTGAAACGCCTTGGCGACTCACATCCTCCATTGGCATACTGCTTATCCTAGCTAACACGAGTATTAGCTTCAAAACAAGCTCGTCATCAAAGCTTGCAAGTTTGTAAGTGATCTCTGCGTCTCTGAAACAGTATTTGGCAAGTTCCGAATAGGTTAATTCGCCTATACTTTTTTCCAAGGGTATTTTGTCTAACCCTATTAGGGCTTTTCCGACGTCGCCCAATGTAACGTCTCGATAGCGGTTGCTGAAGGCGTATATTTGAATGGAGCGGTTGAAGAAAAACTTGTAGAGGTCTATATGCACTCCATACTTCAAAAGGCATATACGCTTACCCGGCTCTATGGGGATTTCTTCCCTCTTGAAGCCAAATTTTTCCGCTCTATGTGCTAAATACCGCAGGTCAAAGTCGTCGCCGTTGAAGGTGACAATGAGTGGGTAATCCAACAAAACGTCAAAAACAGACTTTATAAGATTCTCTTCAGAGTCAAAAAACTCCACTTTTACATCAACTGGCAAATGCTCTGCACCTTCCTGTACGCCCACGCGCTTTAACAGAAGCACTCGCTTTTGGCCATCTGAGCCATAAACTGAAACGCAAACTATTGGATATTCTGCAACGCGGGGATCTGGCATGCGTGTTGGAATAGGCGACTGCACTTCAATGTCTATAGCGGCGTAGCGAAATTTTGGAGCCGGGTACTCCAATAACCTAGCCCATTGCTCGATATACTCAAGCTCTTCGGTGGTTGCATCCTTAAAAGCACCGACTATCTGCTTAACCATTTTTTCCGCTTCATTCAAGGAGGTTTGGACGAGGTTGCCGTTTTTAACTTCATAAACCATGCCGGGCAAAAGTTTGCGGTCATAGATGTAGGACTGGTAATACTTTATTTTTGCTTCCCAAACCTTGATAGATTCCGTAGAAACTGGTGTGTCTGAAACTTTTTGGAAATCTTCTGGAATAATGTCCCTAATGCATCCTTTTGGGCGTCCGCCAATCGCCAATGGATCTTTAGCTACAACCTTTGTAACTGTGACCATCCTGTCCAAAAGGGGATTATATTTTTCCTCAATTTCGAGGTGGTCAAAGCCTGGATGCTTTACTAGACGGTCAATCTTTTCCAGTTCAAGAGGCGAAAGGTTGGTGTAGCAGTAGGGCTTATGTCCGGTGTTATCATACCAAAAGTAGATCCGCCCGGAAATCGGTTCGTACAGTTTTATAACAGCCTTACCAACTTTTCCGTCGTAGGTGGCTGAAACAAAATATGAAGGGGGCAAATTTTCGGGCGCTTCAAAACTTTTTTGTCTTCGCTCTTTTTCTAAAACTTCCTTAAAGGGTAAAGACTCTACTTTGTTTTCTTGCGGTTTCGGAAGAGGTATCGAAAATTCGTCTAGCCGTTTCTGCTCCATGCTTCTTCTTAACCTAACTCTTAATACGTATAAGGTGGACTAAAATCTTACTAAGCCAAAACTAGGCTGGTGGAACTTGCTTAGAGAAGCCTGGACATTAGCAATTGAAGCCTTAAGCTGGATGGAAAAGATGAAGATAAGCGAGCGGCTGGCCTTAACTCGAACCGCCAAACAGTTGGAGATAAACGATGTAGATGCTTTACGGTTGGCTTACGGTCTTGTATGCGAAACAGTTCGGCACCGCAACTTGATAGATCGCTTCATAAACGAGGTTTTGAAGCCTAAATTTCTAAGCGACTTCACTTTTGGCGTCCAGTCATTCTTGAGGCTTTATGTTTACCAGACTAGAGTAGCCAAAAACTGGAATAAACTCGACTTGGAAGAAGCAAAAAACGTGGCAAGGCTGGCCCGTTCAATATTAGGATGGAGAACTCTTCAAGTCGTCGAACCCTATCTCGGACTTTTGTTAACAGAGAGCCCGGCGATTGTGCTGAAAGGTATCGGTGACGAGGAGCGTGTGGGCCTTTTAACTCACCACCCCACATGGTTTGTGCGGTACTGTTTCCGCTTGTTGGGAAGAAGAGAAGCCCTGGCTTTTTTGGAGGCGAATTCCAAAACACCGCCCACATACATACGGTTGAATACTCTCAAAGGAAGCGAAGAAGAGACCCTTAAAAGGCTTGAGGAAGAAAAGGTTAAAGTAGAAAAGGTTGAGGGGCTACGCCACACCTACAAAGTTTTAGGTGCAAAACAGCCATTAACAAGAACAAAAAGCTTCCGTGAAGGCTTGTTTTATATACAGGACAAGGCAAGTTGTTACGCTGCAGAGGTAGCAAACCCCAAGCCTGGTATTGTGCTTTTAGATGTTTGCGCGGCACCCGGTGCCAAAACTACTTACTTGGCTCAACTCATGCAGAATAATGGTATAATTTATTCCATAGATTATTCGAGACGTAGAATGGACGTCTGGAGAAGCGAAATCACCAGAATGGATGTTAAAATTGCTGAACCAATAATTGCGGATGCTTGTAACTCCTTGCCCGTCGCTGCGGAAGCTGACATGGTAGTTTTAGATCCACCGTGCACAAGCACCGGGGCATTTGCAAAAATCCCGTCCGCCAAATGGAGGCTTACAGCTCGTTCAGCAGAGAAAATGGCTGAAATCCAGTGGCAAATGCTGGAGAACAGCTCTGAAAAACTAAGGCCCGGAGGCACATTGATATACTCTACGTGCAGCATAACCGTTGAAGAAAACGAAATGTTGATTGAGCGCTTCCTGAAACGGCATCCAGAATTCCAGCTAGCCGAAATAAACCAGAAGATCGGGCTGCCGGGACTAAGGGGCTTAACAAAATGTCAGAGGCTTTACCCGCATATCCATGAATGCAACGGCTTCTTCATAGCGAAACTGGTGAAATGTGAAAGCTAGAAGCTCCCTTCAGCGCGGTTTATTTTTCTCAATACTGCATAAGACCTCAAAAATTACTTTTGCAGCTTGTATGGCGGTAATCCCTTGATCGAAGGTTGGTGTCACTTCTACAACGTCAAAACCTACGATGCGTCTGTCGCAGATATTACCTAAAATGTCTAAAAGCATGGATACATCTAAACCGTCTGGTTCGGGGTTCTGCACCGCGGGAGCATAAGCTGGATCAAGAACATCCATGTCTATGGTCAGATAAACATTTTTGCACTTTTCAATCTTTCTAAACAGTTGATTTATTTTTTCATCACTAATTCTTCTTATTTGTTGCGCTGTAAGGAACTCTACTCCAGCATTTTTAGCATATTCCAGTTCTTCTTTACAGACCGCTCTGGTTCCAGCCTCTACAATTCTGGCTGGTTTTAGCTGCTCGTTTACCCTTCGCATGAAAGTGGTGTGCGAAAGCCTCAATCCCATAAACTCGTCGCGGAGGTCGAGATGCGCATCAAAACTTACGATCGCTGTTTGTGAAAGGTCACTGCTCAAACCCTTCAAAACACCAAAGGTTATAGTGTGTTCGCCTCCAACCACAACTGGCATTTTTCCTGCTTCTTTAATCTCTTTGACAACAACTGCAAGTCTTTCCAATGTTTGCTCAGTATTTGTGGAAACGTGCAAGTCGCCTAAATCATGGATCCGCAGATCCTCCACATCTACACCGCTGCGAAAGCTATAGGTTTCAATGTTTATGGAAGCTGCTCTAATGGCGTTTGGTCCAAACCGCGCCCCAGTTCTGTAGGTGCTTGTAACATCGAAGGGCACACCCAAAACTACGTAATCAGCCTCTTCAAAAGACCTTTGAAAACCGCTGAAAACGTTTGGCTGGGAAACAAAAAGCTCTCGGTAACCCATTTGAACATCCTTCCATTTGCTTGTAAACATTTCAGCATTAAGTTCTAAACTCTTTCGATTCAGAAGGTTATGCAAATAGAAATTTTATGGACTCAAGGACAAAAAAGTAGAGGCTGCACCACGTTTTTTCTTCATCAGATAATAGGCTGTTGAAGCTAAAACTGCAAAAATGGCTAGCACTGCCACAGCAAGCCAATGCAATGGAATGCCCATGAACCCCTCGGTTATAACTGCTTTAACCACGTAATAATTTTCCGCCGACCGTGCAATGTTGCCTGCCTTGTCGACGCATTCCACATAGAAAGTCACAGTTACATCTTCTTTAAATTCAGGGATTATGGCGGTCCAATTGCCATTTTTCAAAGTCATTGGCCTTTTTTGCCATTCTTCGCCTATACACCTAAACCATAATGAGACATCCCTTAATCCACTGCCATTTTCTCTTATTTTTGCAGAAACAGTAACTGTTTCGTTAGTTGAAGGCGTTCTCGGCGTCCATGCAACACTATCTATTATTGGAGCCGTGTTGTCTACTGTGACTGCTATTTGTTTTTCAGCTTTGTTCCCAGCCTTATCAACCGCTGTCAACGTGATTTTGTGTTCGCCATCACCGACCTTCAAGGTGTTCCATGCGTAAATGTAATGATTCGTTTCAAATATATAACTCACACCGTCTATTTTCAGTTCTGCATGTTCAAAGTTATCGTCATAGACGCTGATTTCAACTAGTACTAGCCCGTTAACAAAGCTTTTGTCCAAAGGCCGTCGGATTTCAATCGTAGGTGCTGTGTTGTCGACGGTTATATATACAGTGTTCTCTACCCTGTTTCTGGCCTTGTCTAAGGCTTCCAGTGTCAGCGCATGTAAGCCGCTACTAAGTGTTGCAGTGTCCAGCGCATAAGTGTAAGTGCCGGTTTGATTCCATGAGGCTTGAAGTATGCTGTCAAGCGTAAGATTTGCCTCGTAAAAGTTGTCATCGTATGCATAGAATGTGATATTCAAAACTTTTGATACAAAACTTCCGTTTTTAGGAGTGAGTAAAACTGCGACTGGCATGTATCGGTCTTCAACTTCATAAGCGTACACGTCCAACTCTGCTATGTTTCCAGCCCTGTCAACAACGGAAACCCTGTACTGGACTGTTGTTCCATACGGGAATTCTGGGATTGCCGCGGTATACAATGCTCCATCTAGCTCCATAATTACCGTTGTCCAGTTAAGGCCGTTCCAGTAGGATAGGCGAAACTCTTTGACACCGCTGGCGTTTGCCGGTTCTGTAGCGTTAGCGATTATTGTAACGGTTTCATTATAGTTTGGCTTGGATGGAATTTGCTGAATAAACGTTATAGCCGGAGGGTGAAAGTCGTCTACTACATAAGTATACCTCTGAGAGCACGCCTTGTTTCCAGCTTTGTCGTAAGCATACACAACGTAGGCTATTGTTAAATTGTAGGGCAAGGCCGGGATCTCTGCATAGAATAAGCCGTCTTTTCCATTCATTTTTATTTCAGTTGTTTGTTGTCCGTTGATTGTCCAGTATAAAGTTGCGTTGGCGACGCCGCTTCCAGAATCCGTGATATACGCCAAAACCAAAACGTTGTCTTCATACTCTGGAGTTTCCGGATATTGCATCACCCAATGAATCTTCGGGGGCTTGATGTCCCAGCAACCGCAACTAATGGCTGCCGACGTCTGAATAAAAACAAGACTCAATGCTGTCAAAACAGTAATTGATAACATCAGATACTTATCCGCAGGCTTTTTCATTCTCCTTTCTCCAATAGGCAAAGCCGGCATCTCCTATAAAAGGGGTATTTCAAAACCTGGAATATCCACTATTGTGTAAAAATTTATTAAACAACATTGCCTCAATTAATTCGTCAACTTGGAAGGCATCGTTCATGGGCTTAAAATCAAAGATAAAGATTGAAGAACGCGGATTTTTCGCTGCTTCCATTTTCCATGTGGCAGTCGGCATTGCATGTTTTGTTGTTCTTGCCGTTGTAGATCTCAGATTGATTCACATGGGATTACTTGGCATAATCAGTTTGGCAACAGCCTATGGATTGTTGAGGCGAAGGTTTTGGGCTCTATGGAGCATTTTTGTCGTAACTTTTATGGCTACGGTTTTAGCTTTTTCCATGCTTTATTACACTATGGGAAGCTATATCCTAGTAGACGTGGTTGTGACTGCATACTTGATTTTAACTTGGGTATTCACAGTATACGTGGCGTCTAGACGGAGAAAGCTGGAGTTTTAGTCCTAGTTTTTCGCATACTTTTTGAAAAGGTACACCGTAACCTCTTCGTTTTCCTCTATAAACTGTTGGTTTTCGGGAATTTCAATAAAGCCATCCGCTCTTAGAAGGGTTGTTATGGCGCCCGAGAGCCCTGTGGGAACGGGCTCTGCAACTAAGCGGTCAGCATCTTTTCTAAGCTTAACAGTTACAAAGGTTTTCCTTCCTTTAACTGGAAACATCCGCGTCGAAGCTGAAGCCTTAACAGTGGCGAATTGTGTAGGTTTTCTTCCAGCCATTTGTTCGATCATTGGACGTGCTAGCAGGTGGAAAATCAGCATCGCAGAAGTTGGGTGTCCAGGCAAGGCGAATACAAGCTTTCCATCTACCACTGCTACTGTTGCAGGTTTTCCAGGTTTCGTTGCTATTCCGCAGACAATGACGCCGGGCTTTCCAAGACGGTTTAATGTTGTGGGCGTTATATCTTTTGGACCGACTGAAACACCGCCAGAAGTTACAACCAAGTCGGCTGAAGCCAACGCTGTTTTCAATGCTTTTTCAAGTTCGGTCGCGTCGTCTGGAAAAACACCCAGGTAAACTGGTTTTCCGCCGCTTTCTAAAACTGCGGCGCTTAAGCTATAAGCGTTTATGTCATAAATTTTTCCCGGCGCCAGAGGCTTGCCCGGTTCTGTTATTTCTGCACCAGTGGAAAGAATCGCCACCCGTGGAGCTTTGTAAACTTTAACTTTGGCACGCCCAACAGCTGCTATGGCTCCTATTTCCAGCGGTGTCAAAATTTGCCCCTTCCATGCCACAGTTTCGCCTTTCTTCACGTCTGCTCCAGCTTTCATGACATTTTCATCTTTTGCTACAGCTGTGTAAACATAGACTTGATCATTTTTTCGCTCCGTGTTTTCAAACATTACAACAGCGTCTGCGCCTTCAGGTATGGGAGCACCGGTCATTATTTCCGCCGCAGTTCCATGGTTGACTATAATTTTGGGTTTTTCCCCAACATTCACTGTTCCGCAAAGTCTCAACTTTATCGGTTTACTTTCATCCGCCTCAAAAGTGTCTTCAGCTTTCACGGCGTAGCCATCTACTGTTGAACGGTTAAAAGGCGGAATATCAATTTCAGCCACTACATCTTCGGCTAGTACACGGTTAAAAGCTTCCAGTAGTGGAACCTCTTCCACACCTAACGGTTTAACTTCAAAATGCTTTTGGATTGTTTGCTTTGCCTCTTCAAGAGTTAACAGTCTCCTAAACACTTTCGTTTGCCTCCTCCACATTATCAAAAAGGTGCACTAGCACCGTTTCGCCTTCCTCTAGGCCTTCACGGTTTTCTGGAACGATTACATACCCGTTAGCCTTGGTCATGGTTGAAATCACACCAGAGCCCTTGGCGCTTATGGGTTCAGCGTAAAATTCACCGTTCCGCTGGAAAACATATACCCGCACAAATGTTTTTCTGCCAAGAGCTGTTGAGGTTCTTCGGGTTAACTTCGCTTTTACAACAGGCCTTGACTCGTGTTCCACTCCCGACATTTTGAGAATCAGAGGTCGTGCAAAAACCTCAAAACCAAATATGGCGGCGACGGGATTGCCTGAAAGAACTATTATGGGCTTGTTTTGGACGACCGCAAGAGCTGTGGGCATGGCTGGGCGCATAGCTACTCCATGAACTATCACGCCGGGTTCGCCCACACTATTTATGGCTGTGGGAACTAAATCTGGAGCGCCTACGCTTGTGCCGCCGGTTGTAATGACAACGTCTGATTTTTCCAGTCCCAGCCTAATCTTTTCTGAAATCATGTTCACATCATCTTTTGCTATTCCCAAATCTAATGCTTCAGCGCCAAGTTCACGGCACATGGAAGCGATAACCAACCTATTAACCTCAAAAATTTGGTCCTCTCTCGGCTTTTGCCCTAATTCTACAAGCTCGTTTCCCGTGGCTAAAACTGCCACTTTTGGCTTTTCAAAGACCTGCACTTGGCTTATGCCTAAAGCCCCTATAAGCCCTAAATGATGAGGTTTCAAACGAGTTCCAGACTTTATAGCAACAGCGCCTTTCGCTACGTCTTCGCCTTTCTTGGAAATATTTTCGCCAGGTGTCACAGCAGCCAAAACCTCTATTTCACCGTTGATGCGTCTAACATATTCCAACATCAAAACTGCATCTGCGCCTTTTGGAAGTGGGTTTCCAGTCCAAACTTGTTTTGCCTCTCCATTCTTCACTTCGTTGCCAGCTATGAGTTTCAATGTTTTTGGCTTAAACTGTGATGCACCAAAAGTATCTTCCGCTTTGACTGCATAACCGTCCACTGCAGATCTGTCAAACCTTGGTAAATCTTCCTTTGCTACAATGTTCTCGGCTAAGACGCGGTTGAGCGCCTCATATAGCGGAACAGTTACAACTTTCCTCTCAATTCTTAAGCTTTCAAACAGTCTCTTTTTTGCCTCTTCTACCGTTGTGAGTTTTTGAAAGCCTTTAAGTCTAACCAGCTCAAGACACCAAAAAACAGCATGCACGCTTTACAGAAAAAGGTATCGCCTCGTCAATCAACTCAAGACACAATCATGTATACAACTCTTTTCTGAGTATGTCTCGCATTTTTATTGCATCCACGTCTAGCACTGGGCTTTCACTTATTATAACCGGGTTAAGCCTAAACTCTGCGATAACCTTTGCAAGTAAGGAAAAGTCCGGTCCATATCCCCCCTCATCCATGGTGTGATGGCATTTTTCGCCTTTTTCTGTGAACTCCACCTTGGTGAAGTGGCAGTGCATATTCTTCACAGCGTCTGTTCCTAAACGTTTTTCAACGGCTTCCACAATCCTGCGGAAGTCGTCAACTGTTTTAAACAAGCCTTGTTCTCGCGCGTGTAAATGCGCCCAATCTATAACTGGCTGAGTTTGCTCAACACTTTCGCATAGTGCTAAAACCTCTTCTAGGCTTCCAAACTGGGAGGGCTTCCCCATAGTCTCTGGGCCAAGTTTAACGTCTCTCACTCCAATCGACCTTAGTTTTTCTGCGACGTCTTTCAAGGCCTCCAAACAGCTTGCGAAAACCTCTCTTGGCGTTTTCCTGCCGTAAAACCCTGGATGAAAAACAACTATTTTGGCTTGCATCCACTGGGCGGCGGTGGCGCATGCAACTAGGCGAGCTTTGCTGGCTTCGATGGTTTCTTTGTCGCCGCAAAAGTTTATGAAATAGGATCCGTGGAGGCTCAACAGTACATCGTTTTCCTTGGCTTTTGAACCGAATTTTTCCGCGTCTTCCCTCCTTATTTGAGGTTTTGCACCCCAACGAACCGCTTGATACTCAAAAGCGTCCAGTCCCTCTTCCCGTAAAAGCCTAGGGACATCCGTCAAAGCGGCCTTCATGGCTTTAAAGCTTGGAGGAACCCCGGCTGGGCCGAATCTCGGACGGTCAGCCATCCCTAAGCCCTAAACTTTCTTTACCTTTCTATAGCGATAACTTTTACGCATATAAGCTCCATAAGCTAGAACAGCCAAAGCGGAGACCCAAGATGCAATGTTCTGGAAAACTAAGTACTTGCTGGCCGGAGGCAAATCCGCCAGAGGCTTTGCCAGCGCTTCCAAAGTTGAAGCGAAACCCCTAATGCTAGGCGCAGCGGCTTTAATGACGTTGTCTACTGCGAAGCATATCCATCCAATCGGTGTAACTCTTTCAGCGAATCCCTGCAAAGCGATGTTAGTTGCCTTTACAAGCTCAAGCAATTGTTGGTTGCCTTGGTAGAGTTTCACAAAGGTTCCGTAAACAAGCCAGGGATTCATTAAAGCCGAAACTAGCAGAATTAATGCAAGAAAAGCCAACAATATTACCGTAGCGCTCTTCACAGCAGCTTTTGCAAAACTTAACTTATCCCATATATAAGCAATGCTTTTCACTTTCAGCAATCCAGACTTTATTTTGCCTAAAATCCTGCTTATCCCTTCTTTCAGCCCAATTCTTTTTCCCTTTGGAACTTTTTCCTTTTTTGCAGTTAGTTTAGTTTTTTCTGTCGCCTTCATGGCGATGTATTTTACCATGCAAGTCCAGCTTGCAGCAAGTACAATGACCGTTACAATCGGAACTAAATGGAATAATGGGCTAATCGTGAAGCCTAGCCATGGAATCTGGAAACAAGTTTCGTCTTTCACTCCTAGACTTTCGGCATAAGCGACGACTAAATATTCAACTATGGCGGCTGAGACAATAAACAATAGTAGTGCCGCAAAACCTTTTAATGTCGACAAACGAAACACTAACCCCAAGCGAGGCTTTTGCGTCGCAACCACCACCATCATAAATTAAACATTTTTAGATCAGCACTGTCCGACTTTATTGGATGTTCAAATTAAAAAATATGTCTATTTCCTAATCTCCTTTCTTAGCTATTGTAGGGGGAACTCATGTCCACATTTTGGGCATTTGGCATACCCACACTGCACTGTGGATGGGCATCCTGAACAAGCGAAGGCTCTCCCATAGGATATATCAAAAGTGAAGCCGCATTTCGTACAGCGTACCAGCCGCTTTGTTTTTGCGCTCATTCTAGACACACTTTTTATGAAAGCAGAAAGTAACAACAAAACTTTAAACTTTTCTGGAGCATGTTTCCCGTAGAAAGTTTAACAATAATGAATAATCTTATTAAATAAGTGTTAGCACCTTAAAATAGGCTTGCCCAATAGCTAGCATGGGAACCTTAATGCTAAAAGCTGGAAAATCTGAGCGGCTTGAACTGTACAAGGAACGAGCTGTTCAAGTTTTTTTAAGCAAATTTCTAAGCGGGGAAATAATTGAGCTTAAACCATTCTTCGATCCAAAGTTGGGTTACAGGTATCCAGAAATAGAAGCGATTTTGGGTGAAACCTCCGGAGCTGAAGATTTCCTTAACAAGCTATATGAGGTTGGCGTCCTTGAAAGAAGACTCTACGATAAAATCATATACTGTCCAAGTTGCGGTTCGCAAAACGTTTCCACTCGCTACTGTTGCCCATACTGCAAATCCTTCAATATTCAAAAAGGTTCCCTAATAGAACATGTTAAATGTGGGTATATGGGTCTGGAGGAAAACTTCCGGAGAGACGGAAAACTTGTATGCCCTAAATGTCACGAGGAACTGAAAAAGCCGGACGTTGATCATCGGAAAGCTGGGATATGGTGCACATGCAAAGAATGCGGCAAAAGCTTTGACATACCCGTTACAAGACATTTTTGCAGGAACTGCCAATCCGACCTTACATTTGAAGATGTTGAAATACGAGATGTCTACGCTTACACTTTAAATGAAAATGTAAAAGGCGAAATAACCGCTGGATGGATTTTCGTTGCCCCAATAAGGGAGTTTCTAGTCGAAAGCGGGTTTGAAGTGGAGGCTCCAGCCTTTATCAAGGGTAAGTCCGGCGCAAATCACATGTTCGACATAGCCGCCCACAGAGGGGGCAAAACGGGAAAAGTAGTCGTCATGGACGTGGCCATAGCCACAGAAAACGCTGTGATAGAACAGCCGGTCATAGCGCTTTTCGCTAAAATGTATGATGTTTCACCAGAACACGCCTTTCTAGTGGCTATTCCAAAATTAAGCGAAAACGCGAAAAAAATGGCTGAACTCTACAACATCAAAGTGATAGAGGCTAAAGACGCCAAAGAAGTGATAAAAGCCCTAAAAGATAAATTAGGCAAGAGTTAACGCGCAAGTTAAAAAGCGTCTATGTTACCCCTTTCAGTGACAATCTTAACTGTTAAGTCACCAGTCGGTGGGGTTATGGTAACTATCCTGAGAGTTGCGCTTTCTCCGGGATTTATGAAAAAGTCTAAGTCGAAACGCATGTGGTGAGTCGTGTTCATAACCCATATGGCTACTACATGGGCTGTTGTAGCCCCACTGTTTTTCAGTTCTAAGAATATGCCATTGAGGATAACACGGACGCCTATGAAATCGATGTCGACAAAAATCTGATCTTCACTTAAGTCTGCGTCACAGAACATTATTTGGACTGTGCCGTTGCTCTGTATGTATCTAGTCCAATTTTCGGTTATGCTTACGGCGTAATTGTTCCATTCATGGCTTGTAGGCTTACTCCCTTCTGTAATGTTAAAGCCTTCATCACTAAAGTTTCCAGAAGACCAGTCATAAGCTTTTATAAGCCAGCGTTCATTAGTTTCTGAAACCTTATATCTTACCACTATTTCAACGCCGTAAATGCGATCTAGTGGATAAATTGACAAGTCTATTGTAAAGGAGTTAAACAATTCGAGGCGGTAGCTTCTCCTCAAGCTTGTTTCCCACGTGTGTAGTAATGCACAGTCTATTTGCCAGCTGCTCTGTGTTTTGTCCTCTAATGTTTCTGTGTCTCTGAATCTTATTGTGAATGTGCTTGATGTTAAGTAGTCTGAGACTGAAACGTTGTTCCATCCAGTGGTTAGAGCGTTTATAATTGTAACCCATGAAGAACCAGTCCAAACGTCAACTTGTAGGCTTTCAGAGTTTAATGTGCCGGCGTATATGCATAGGTATTCGTTGGGTCTGGTGTAATTGGCGTTTACCCACTGCACTTCCAAGTCAAGTTGATATGTTAAGGTTAGAGGTCCAAAATTCATGAATGCTATTTCAAAGCATTCGTATGTTGAAACCGTGGTGTCGGTTGTTATCACACCTTCAGTTATGGTGAACGTTGTGCCGTCCCATGTTATTGAGCCAATGTCAAAGTTGCTGTTTAGGTCTGCACCTATAACGTATTTGTCTCCGCTGACGTAACGTGGGTTTGTTCGCAACTGAACCCATGGATGCGTTCCAGCAGCGGTTGCCGTGGTTGCGGCGCTCCACGTGTTCGGCGGTGTGAACGTTTTGCGGGATATGCTGTTAGCTGCGGTGCCCCAGACGAGTAAGCCAGTGCTTCCAACAGGGTCCCAAGCGAAATCTGCGCATCTTGCAGCATGCGTGTCAACAGCAGCGTCGTGTTCCGTGTGAACCGTCCATGAATTCCCGTTCCAATATGCAGTGTTTAAGTCGCTACCTGCATCCACCACCAAATAAAGCAAACCGTTAGAGTTAGGTTGAGATTTTAATGTAACCCAGTTTGTTAATCCACCTTGAGCAGCTATGTCTAGAAGCGTGGCTGCCGTAAGGGTTGTGCCGTCCCATATTCTGTAATAGTTGTCTGTTGCTGTGGCGTCTCCCCAAATGAACATGGCTCTTCCGCTTAGCTGTTCGTAGGCGACTGCTATGCATTCTTCTGTGGCTATGGCTGCTGTAGCATCCCAAACAGCCGTTTGTCCCATTGCACTCCAACTTGAGCCAGTCCAAATGTAGCCGAAAACATCTGCGTTGGAGTCGATGAAAATCATGGCGATTTCGTTGTCGTCTGCTGTTCCGGCTCGTGTTCCGGGACATGAAGCTAAGTTAATCCAATATACTATGCCAGTGGTGTATGGTGAGCCAAGCAAATATTCTTGTGATAATGTGGTTCCATCCCATATTCTGTAGCCGATTTCTTGTCCTTCGGTTGCGGTTCCACGTGAATACACTATTAAGGCTCTTCCAGAGGCATGTTCGTAGGCTATGTCGAAGCCTCTGTAGAATGTTGTGCCCGCAAAGTAGCCTATGTTATTGAATACGAGCCATTGAGAGCCGTTCCAAATGTAAAGGTCATAGTGACGGTCATCCGAAATTGTCATAACGATTACTTCGTAGCCTCTGGACTTTACCGGACAGTATTCGCTTCTAACCCAGCGGACTGGGCTTCCGGCAGTTGGCATTTCAACCTCGCTACCCCATAAGGCGGAATTGCCAGTCCATATTCTGTTTTTAGGCGAGCTAAGCGTGTATGTTCCAGTGTTGCTCCTGTAAGCAATTATGGCGTTTGTTTTGGAAGCTGGGTCTTCAATGGTGACTATTTGTTCAGTTAGAGTGTCGTAAACCGCGTCTGGTCCAGCTTTCATGGCGTTGAAATTACTGTGAGTCCCAATATCGTTCAAGCTGTCGACGTTGCTCTGTTGATCAACGAATGTCTCATCGTTGGCGGTGAAACTGTAGATTGTTTGGAGTCCCTCTATGAAACTTTCATGTTGATCATCCATGGTTTTTGTATCAACGTAGGAACCACCCGTTCTATTCCCCCCACTCCATGAGAACTCGTTTTGAGCTGTAAACCATTCTGAATGTGTTAGGTGACCAGCATTTGTTATGCTTACTGATTCATGCATTCTTTCAATGTCCAATTGATTCATCTGTTGGCTCCATATAACCACGTTTGCAACTATGACGGTTATTAGGATTAGGCTTAGCATTACAACTAGGACGTTGCTTACACCGTCTCTGTTGCTTTTTATTTTTTTAAGGTGCCTTGTAATAGCCCTCAATGTGATTCCCCCTTGAGGTTACGACGTTTATGTAATATACGTGACCTTTTTCCCAAGGATATGTTATGTTAAGCCATCCATGGTCGCCCAACCCTAAATCAAGTTTTGCAAATCCATATGCAGGAGTGTTGTTTACGTAAACTGCTGAAATGGTGATGGCGCTTTTTCCGGTGTTACGTATGTAAATGCTTATGCAGCTGACACCGGTCGCATTGTTGAACCAAACGTCCTCTACTACAAAGCGTTCGCCCATAGTTTCCCTAAGGTTTGTTGTAACAACATACGTGGCCGTGGCTGCTATTGACATGGCGGCTACAGCCACAACCATAAGCAAAAGATTGCTGAGAACCGGGCTCACAGCCCTTTTATTTATGGAAAATCTCCAAAACAAGCGCATATTCCACTGCCACCTTCTACATAAAGAGTTTCAGGGCTATGTAGCCGCATATCATAAGCGCTAGACTGTGCTTTAGACCAGCGCTTAGCGTTCCTTCGCCCATTTTGCCCGCTACTAAGCCTCCGAAAAAGGCCTGGATAACCGTCATGTGAAAGAATAAACGCTTAACTTCTTCAGGCGCCATTATAGTAGCGCCAAGTAACGGCAAGCCTTGTATGTCTATAAAGAAAGATTTGAACAATAGTACGATAGTGAATATGAAGACAAAGAAAGCTACATAAATTATTGCGATGTATGGGCGTGTTCTGTTACGGCGCTCTTTGTTAAGCAGTAGTGTTGATTGTACAAATTTACCCATAGGGTCAAAAATCTTCTCTATATATCCGCCAGAACGGCTGGCCTCAATTATTAGGGGAACAGTTCTCTGTACAAGAACCGTATCAACTCGCTTTGCAAAGGACACTAATGCTTCTTCAAGGGTCATGCCCCAAGAAATCTGTGCAGTCATTTTGCGCAGTTCAGCCGTTAAAGGTCCATAATCTCTTTTTGCAGCTTCTTCCAAAGCGCGGGGTAAGGTCATGCCGGTTTCTTGAGCTTGCACTATGCTTCTGAAAAGGTCTGGTAAATGTTCGTCCACAGCTTTCTTCCACTGGTATTCAATGTAACTTAAGACTGTAGGCGGAGTGAAAGCGGCCAAGATGGCAAAGAACAAAAATTCGTCGAAAACTGGGGTTCCCCAAGCGGACAAAAAACCAAGAACTACAATAGTCGCTGCTAAGACGGCTGATGCAATCTGCAGGATCCGCTTTAAGGTTTTTCCCATCTTTGACATAGCTTACCACTTTGGCGAAACCGAATCCAATATTATAAGAAACATTGTTGAACCTACGGGTATTCCAATGTATGTGATGATTCTAAGCAGCAAATCTGGACCCAGAAAGCCTAGGCTTCCACCACCCATCATAGCCATAACCGCAAGCATGATTATCAGCAGTAATGGACCTGTTACCAGCAAAGCCACATAGAACTCTGAGAGAATGGACAACGTGTCTGAAAACTTTCGGAGGCTTATCCTCTTCAATTTCATATGTTGCTTAGACCTTTCCCTTAAGTATGCGGCGAGGTTGCTTCCAGAATGTATTGTCGATATGAGGCCTTCCAGCATTTCGCTGAACAGTTTGGAAGGCGACTTTCTCGAGGCGTTTTCTAATGCTGATATTATGTCAAGGCCGAAAAGGTTTACGTCGCGGATTATGTTTTTAGCTTCAACTGAAACTGCCAACTGTATTGGAAGATTTGACAATGAATGAAAAATTTTCTCAGGTGGAACACCCGCGCTTGCAAGGATTGCCATATACCCCGTTGCAAAGGCCAATTCGTCTTCTAAATCTCGCTTAATTTTGTCGGCGCGATAGACTGGATAAACGTAGAATCCGATGATTGAAAAAGCAACCGCGAATAGACTGCCGCCAAAACCGAATAGCAATGCATGAAGAACTGGCACTCGAAAGGCGTAGACAAGCAGGTACGGTATACAAACAAGCACCAAAAGTGAGACTAAAATTGTTGAAAAAACTGTTAAACTAACGTAAACTCTAAAATTAGTTTTAATCCCAGCTTTTTGCAAATGTATATCCAAATCTGAGAAAAGCGGCAGAACTCTTCCAACTTTTTCGCCCATAAATTTATATGCAAGGGACGCTAGGCTGGGGGTTCTAGATTCTAAGCGGAAGCTTTCACTTTTATCAGCGCTTATTTTTCCATTGATTTTTGAAAGTAAACATTTCAGTTGCGAAAGCAAGCTCGCGTAGAGCTTCTTGTATTTTTCAGAGATTTTTTCCTTTTTCATTCTAGTTCCATCCTTGCTTTTTGGAAAACTCTTGCTGGATTAGCGTAGTATTCGCGGATTATGTTGGCTACTTCTGTGTGTCTGCGGATGCCCTTTCTAACCATCCATTCAAGAACGGTTTTTCTGCGTTGGAGTTCCTGTCTAACGTCTTCCCCGCTTAGTTCAAGCTTTTTGATGTGCTCTTCTATGAGGCTGCTGTGACCTAGAAACTCAAACCTGTCTTCTTTAGGTTTCCAACGAAAAACTTCCTCTGTCATTATTTTGCCTGTTTTAGCGTCAAGTCCTACAACTTCTGTTGCTGTTAGGGTTCTTCTGACTGGTTTCCCTTCAATTTCTGTTCTCGTCATAACCATTATCAAATCAGTCATGGCTATGAGCGGCTTTGGAATATTCATAGGCTCGGATTCTAAACGGTTTATTACGGCTTCAACGGACTCGGCATGGATGGTGCACATTCCAAGATGTCCCGTTGCCATAGCTTGAAACAGCGTGTAGGCTTCTTCTCCTCGGATTTCACCCACGATTATGTAGTCAGGTCTTTGTCTTACAGCTGCCTTCAAAAGGTCAAAAAGTGTTATGGCACTTTTATTTTCGTATCCGAAGCCTTCCCTTACGACGGATGGTATCCAGTTTTCATGAGGCAAGTTCAACTCCTGAGTGTCCTCTACGCTTACAATTTTCATTTCAGGCTTTATGAACATGGACAAGCAATTCAGCATGGTGGTTTTTCCACATGCTATTCCTCCGGCTACAAGCACTGATGCACGGTTTTCTATAACGTACCATAGATAGGCGGCCATCTCCGAGGAAAGCGTGTTAAAGGCTATGAGATCTGAAATTGTTAAAGGATCCACTCTGAAACGGCGGATAGTGAAGGTTGAGCCTCTTCTGGTCACCTCGCTTCCGTAAGTAAGTTGTATGCGGCTTCCGTCAGGTAGCGAAGCGTCCAGAATTGGAGATGCTATTGAAATGTTTTTGCCAGCTAAATATGCCAAGCGGATTATGAACGAATTGAGTTCCACCTCATCCTTAAATATTATGTTTGTTGGAAGCGACTCGTATGTTCTATGCCAAACATATATTGGTATGTTTACTCCATCAGCTGAGATATCTTCTATAAGATGGTCTTTCATTAATGGGTCTATTTTGCCGTAGCCAATGAAATCCCTTGTAAGGTAATATAAGAGCTTATCAACGGATTCCGGTGGGATTTTTATGTGGTATTTTTTGATTACTTGTTTTGCTTTCTCTTTGAGGTATTGTTCGGCTTTTTCCTTCGTCTCTATTTCTTTTAGGTTTACATCTATTTCTTCCATTAGGATAATTTTGACTTCTTTTAGGTGTTCTTCCTCCTCTTTTGTGAGGGTTGGTTCTATGACTTCATAGCGGGTTTTCTGAGTCTCCGGATCTTTCACAATTGCCGCGTAGACATACGGCTCCTGTATTGGATATACTTCTCTGAAGACTGCTGGCTTTCTTTCTTTTACTTCTATTATTGCCCCGAATTCTGTTTCTTCTTTTGTTTTTGTGTTTTTTGGTGTTTTGGGCATTTTTCCCCCTTTTTGTATGGTTTAGCATTTAGGCTGCTCTTTTCGATATCATACTCTATCGTTAGTCTTAATAAGCTATATGTATGTCTAATCTTTAACACACTTAAAAACGCAGACTTTAAAAAGACGAAAATCCGTTAAACGTGCTACTTATACCTAGCTTTTCTTTTCTGTCTTTTCTTCTTTTGTCTGCGCATTCTTTTCTTTTTCCATTTTGCTCTAATCTTGTCCACACCCCGGGGAATGCTTATTCTATGGTTGCGTGCCTACGCCTTAAGTCTTCTTCTGTTGTTCCCATTCGGTGCATTAGCTCTACTATTAGTCCGTCCAAGAAAACCATGCAGTTGTTCTCGAAAATGCTTCCAAGGGGTGTTAAAGGCTCTTTTTCGCCCATGAGTTGTCTGGCCAAATAATCTTCTTCACGGGGCCATCCGGCTTTTGTTCGGCCTTTAATTGTAACAACAAGGTCTGCTATCTGCCCCAAAGGCGATTCTGGGAAAGAAGTTATCGCCACGACGGTTGCACCTATTTCCTTTGCAGCTGCGCTTGCGGTTAAAACCATTTTCGTCGATCCCGTTCCAGATATGGCTATTAAGAGGTCCCCTTTCACCGCTGCTGGTGTGATGGTTTCTCCTAGAAAGTAAACGTTGAAGCCTAAGTTCATTAAGCGCAACGCGAAGGCTCGACCTACAAAACCGCTTCTTCCCATGCCTACAACGAATATTTTCTTGTCTTTTGCTGTTAATAGTAGCTGGATGAAACGCTCCACTTCGTTTGGGTTAAGCTCTTCAATGGCGCTTTTTATTCCTGTAATGATTTCTTCCGCCGCAGCTTTTAACCATCTCAAGTTTTTCAAACTCCGAGAAACCTTTTTACAAGCCAGTCTATATTAAAAGTCTTGCGGTTAAACTCTTCCGGTTAAAAGTTCTTCTAGGTAGGGTATATGAAAGTATAAGCGAATGAAGATTGCTATAGCTAGTATACCAACTGTTATGACTGCGAAAATGTAATCCTCCCGGTGCATTTTCAAAACATATAGGTTTGTTCGTTTTTTGGTTGCTCCCCAAGCGCGGGATTCCATGGCTTCAGCTAGCTCGAGGCTTCTGCGTATGGCGCTTACAATTAACGGTATGAGAATTGGAATGTAATTTCTAACTCTTTTCAGAAAGTTTCCCTTTTCAAGCTCTAGACCTCTTGCTTTTTGAGCGTCTATTATTGTTTGGGCTTCTTCAGCTAAAACTGGAACGAAGCGCACCGCCGTTGTAAAGGCGAAGCAAAATTCGTACGGTACCCGTGACTGTTCTAGGGCTAGCCCCAAATGATCCGGCGAAGTAGTTAGGAAGAATATGGAGAAAGAGCTTACCAGCACTAAAAACCGCAGTGTCATTGCTAGGGCATGTTCTAAAGAGGCAAACGTAACTGCATAGCCGGAGGCGATGAAAGAGTATATGAAGTTTGTGAGGAAAATTATTGAGGCTAGGAAAGCTGCGCCTCTCATAGAGCGAATCCACTCACGCTTAACACCAGCAATAAGCACTAAAGGAACTTGCATAACAAAAAGCACGGTGAGAGGAAGCAACTGCCAAAAAATTATTGCCACCGCGAAAATTACACATGCATAAATGAATTTTATTCTAGGATCAAGGTTGTGGATCGGTGAGCTGACTCTTCTAAACCGTAGTCCGTCGAAGAAACTCATGGTTTTCGACTCCTATAAGCTTTTAGAATGATCTCTCTTGCCTCGTAAAGGTCTATCACTTCTCTCGGAAATCCTATGTCTGAAAGGTTTAGAAAAATTTGGGCTATTTGCGGCGGCACTAAAGATGCTTGCTCCAGCGCCTCTGGATTTGTGAGCACTTTTCGTGCTTCCCCGTCTGCAACAATTTTTCCAGCGCGCATAAGTAACACTCGTGGGTTGCATTCAGCGACAAACTCCACGTCATGCGTTACAACTACCACGGTTTTTTCTTGAGCATTCATCTGCAAAATGAATTGGCGGAGCTTTTCCTTTTGGCCGTGATCCTGTCCAATAGTTGGTTCATCTAGGATTAATATTTTTGGGTCCCAAGCTAGCACTGAAGCTAAGGCGACACGCTTTCTCTCGCCACCACTAAGCATGAAAGGCGACGTTTTCCTATACTGTGATAACCCCAATAAGTTAAGCGCCCATGTGACACGTTTTTCTATTATGTCTTCGCTGAAGCCAAAATTTTTTAAGGCGAAGGCGATTTCATCCTCTACGGTTTCGCAGAAAAGCTGATGGTCTGGATTTTGGAATACAAAGCCCACCTTACGTGCCAAAGCGGCAACACTGACCTTTGTGGTTTCCGTCCCATCTACAAGCACCCTTCCCTTTGTTGGTTTTAGAAGTCCATTAAAATGTTTCACGAGGGTTGTTTTTCCAGCGCCGTTTTCTCCCATTATGGCCACAAATTCACCGTCTCGAATTGTTAGAGAAACACCTCTTAATGCCTCAACACCACTTGGATAAGTAAAATAAACGTTTTGAGCTTCAATCACGGCTTTTAAGCGCCTCCCTAATTTTTTCAGCCATCTCCTCTGATGATAGTGGTAGTTTTTCACAGAGTTTCATTCCATCCGCCTTCAACATTTGGTAAAGGCGTGTAGCCTTTGGAATGCCAACTCCAATTAAGCGGGCTTCTTCTAGGCTCAAAACTTCACGGGGTTCCCCGTCTAAAACAACGCGTCCTCCATCCATTATTATGATGTGATCAGCGTACTTTGCCGTCAAATCCAACCTATGCTCAACAAGCACTATGGTTATGCCAAGCTTCTTGTTTAGTTCGTAAATGATTTCAAATATTTTTTTGGCTCCAAGGGGATCAAGAAAAGATGTAGGTTCATCTAGAACCATCACTTCGGGCTGCATGGCTAAAACAGAGGCTATGGCTACACGTTGCTGCTGTCCTCCTGAAAGTTCTGTGGGTGTACGCTCCCGCAACTCATATATTCCAGTTAATTTAAGTGCCCAGTCCACTCGCTTGCGGATTTCTTCCCTTGACACTCCAAGATTTTCTAGTCCAAAAGCCACGTCCTTTTCTACAGTTAATGCGAAAAGCTGGTTTTCAGGATTCTGAAAAACCATGCCTACATGAGTTGCCAATTCGTAGACAGGATGTTCCCGCACTTTTAATCCGGCAACCGTTATTTCGCCCTTCAATTCGCCTTGATAGAAATGGGGAATAAGCCCGTTAAAACATCGACAGAGTGTTGTCTTTCCGCATCCGCTTGGGCCGGTAATTAACACGAATTCGCCCTTTTCAATTTTTATGGAGACTTCTTTAATTGCCGGCCATCCGGCGCCTGAGTAAGTGTATGTTAGGTTTTTTGTTTCGATAATAGCCATGATTGGTTTTCCACAGCATCCTAAACTTTTTCTCATTTAAGAGTAGCTACTTAAATTTAAGTTTGAGCTATCCGCTCCTTCAAAAGCCTCCAACACTTTTTAAGCCCAGCTTCAAGCTCGCCGAAACCGTTGACACCTGCGGCTGTCGCGTGGCCTCCGCCCATACCTCGGAGATATTCGCCTAAAGGTTTAGCTATGTCTCTGCCCAAGTGAATGCCGGTTTTTTCATGGAATTCCCTTGTGCATCGAAGACTTATTTCGAGGCTGTCATTTTTCTGTCCCGCCACTACCGCCACGTGAGCACCTAAATCTATTATTGCACGGGCCGCCGAAGCCTGATAAGCACTTACGTGTGATAGGGCTATTATCCACTCACCTATCTTGAAGAGTTTAGCTCTCCTACATGCTTTTAGTCGGGCCACCCTTTCAGAGAAATCCATGGGAAGCGAAAGCATAGCTAACGCTTCTTGGGCGTTTACCCCCATGTCTATAAGCTCTGCAATGGTTTTTAGCGTTGAGGAATTAGCTAAGACAAAGTGACGGGTGTCAAAGGCGATGCCCAAGAAAAGGGCTTTAGCCTCGGTTTCTCCAACCTTCGCACCTAACTGCCTATAGAAATTGTAGACTATCTCGCACGTTGATGAAGCGTTCTCATCCGTTATACATAGCTTAGCTATTTTTTCCGTCTCCGGGTGAACTGCGTGATGGTCAACTACTATTATTGGGGCTTTTGAAGCCTTCACTTTCTCGGCTAAGTTGTCCAGCTGCTGTATTGTGTTTGTGTCCATAAACATTATCACATCCGCCTTTTCAATGTTTGGTTCTGTTTCAACGGTTATCGGTAAGCTTTTCAAAATGTGCTTTGAAAGGCGGCTAATGCCTTGAGCTGCACCAATCTCTACGGTTGCTTGGGGCTTATGCTGTTTTATTAGGATTGATAGAGCGTAGGCTGAACATATGGCGTCTGGATCCGCGTTATGGTGACATAACAGGGTGACATGTTTGACATTCTGTTCATCCAATATTTTGGCTATTTCCGCAAACGACACTTCAGTTCCCTCAAGTATTTTTCAGCCGTGGCAAATGCTTCTTTCACAGCCTCGTCTGCAAGTTTCTGGGCGTCAAAGTCTCGCACAAGGGGTGAAAGTGTCAACTCAACCTCCACATTTAATGTTAAAGGTTTCCCGCTTTCCGTTTCTACATCTGCGCTTATGTTTAAGGTTTCCACCCGTTTGGATGGGGCTCTTGACAGGATGTAGCCTCGTGCAGCCTCCTCAACTATCAAACATAACTCTTCAATCTGCTCTGGCGTAAGCTCTGGCAAGCCAAGCTCTTCCAAGCTTCCACCCAAAGATTTACGCCATTACTGCTGTGTTCCCGAAGTTGGAGCCAAATCTTGTTGAAGCTTAGCCTGCAGCTCCTTCATCTGGCTGCGCAAGCGTTCCTCTTGCTTACCTAAAACAGAAGCCCGCATGTTTAGCAATTCTTTCCTCTCGTTCAAGTCTGCAGTGACCTTCGCCTTGTCAGTTTTAACTAGCAAAGAACCTATAGACTTGTATATGATGGTGTCATCTGCAACCTTCTGCAGTTCGCTTAGCGCTTGTTCAATCTCCGTTAACTCCAATTCCACCTGCTGTTTTTGAGCTAAAACAGACTGTAAAGTCTGCTGGAGCTGCTGAAGCCTCAAGAGACGCTCCTGAACTTGTGGGGGGAGTTTTGCCAACTCTTCACCCAAACCTATCCTTCCATCTGCACAGCTTTACATCAAACCAATTAATTAAACGTTTTCCAAGACAATACAGCCGCAAGCATGAAACGCAAGCTTTTCAAACAAAACTATAGTAAGGGGCTATCAATTTTGCAGTTCGTCGACAACAACGAAATTGATGGAGGACAGTAAATTTTGACAGTTAAATTTTAAATGCTTTAAAGATATTAGATTATCAACTACATGCGAGGTGGAATGTCGTGGTTAAAGTTGACGGATACGAAGTTCCAGAGGGTCTCTATTATTCAAAGGATTTTGCGTGGGTAAAAGTCGAAGGCGACAAGGTTCGTGTTGGCATAACAGACTATGCCCAAAAACAGCTTAGAGAAATCGTCTATGCGGAACTTCCAAGCTCTGGAACCACTACAAAGCAAAACGAGCCCTACGGTACTGTTGAATCCGTGAAAGCAGTATCCGATCTAGTAGCACCTATAAGTGGAACAATAGAAGAGGTGAACGAGGAAGTACAGTCAAAACCAGAACTCTTAAACGAGGACCCCTACGGAAAGGGTTGGCTGCTCGTCATAAAGCCCTCAAACTTGCAAACTGAACTCAAAAACCTTATGGACTTCAATGCGGCTGTTGAATGGCATAAAAGCCTAATTAAAGAAGGGAAATAGCCCTTGCCCAGACGCATAGTAGTAATTGGGGCGCATGCAGCTGGTGTTGATGCGGCTTCAGCTGCTAGAAAAACGGACCGAACAGCCGAAATAACCCTAATAACCGACGAAAAACATGCCGGTTATTCCCGCTGTGGCTTACCCTTCGTCATCGGTGGACACATACAAAGCTTCAGCGACCTAATAGTCTTTCCGCCAAGCTACTTCAAAATGATGAAACTAAACCTAAAAACAGAAACAAAAGTAACGAAAATCGACACTGGCAAAAAAGCGGTTCTAACGGTCGACAAAAACGGAAACACCGAAGAAATTCCTTACGATAGCCTAATAATCGCTACTGGTGCAAGCGCCTTCACACCACCCATAAAAGGGAAAGAAAAACAAGGTATACTCCCCCTCAGAACGATTGAGGATGGACAGCGGATAGACCAAGCCATTCGAGAAGGCGCCAAAACAGCGGTTGTCATGGGAGCTGGCCTTATAGGCTTAGAAACAGCCGTGGCGTTACAAGAACGGGGCTTAAAAGTAACCGTTGTAGAAATGTTGCCTCAAGTACTACCAGCCATGCTTGATGCAGACATAGCCAAAATGGTTCAAGAAGCACTGGAACAAAAGGGCATAAGAATCTTGACAAGCAAGCCTGTTGAAGAATTCCTCGGAACAGACAAAGTCACCGGCATAGTGGCCGGTGGAGAGCAAATAAACGCTGATCTTTTCGTCAGCGCTTTTGGCGTGAGAGCTAACACTCAACTTGCCGTGGATGCTGGTGTAGCCCTCGGCGAGACAAGATTAATCAAGACAACCGCCAGAATGGAGACAAACATTAAGGACGTTTACGCAATAGGTGACTGTGCAGAATCCATCCATATAGTAACACAAAAACCAGTTGTCCAACAGCTTGGAACAGTGGCTGTACGGCAAGGCAAAGTAGCGGGTATAAATGCTGCTGGAGGTTACGCGTTATTCACCGGTGTTATAGGGTCATCGGTCACGCAGCTATACAACATACAAGTAGGTGCAACGGGCTTAACAGAGGCTGCTGCTAAACGGGCCGGAATAGAAACGATCACTGGCATGGTGACCTCAAAGACACGGGCAGACTACTATCCAGGTGCTTCAACGATAAGAGTTAAGCTTGTGATTGAAAAAGAATCACAACGTATAATAGGCGCCCAAATAATCGGCGGTGAAGAAGTAACTCAACGTATAAATGCTGTCTCTTTCGCTATACAGAAGCAGATGACTGTGCGAGAGTTAGCCAAGGCAGACACCGCATACGCACCACCGCTAAACGAGACTTGGGAACCTCTTGTTTTAGCCGCAGAAACAGTGTTGATGAAACTCCGTTAATTCTCCATCCCTTCTTTTTATTTTTCGTCGGAAAATTAATTAAGAGAACACGCTCCATTAATATCCGAAATCTAACGAAAATGGTGATTCAAATGGCAATAAGAGTAGCTATAAATGGTTTTGGAAGAATTGGGCGTCTTTTATTCAGAGCAGCCGTTGAGAGAAAAGCAAAAATAGACTTTGTAGCCGTGAACGATGTTGCAGACGCCAAAACCTTAGCCCATCTCCTAAAATACGACTCAGTCCACGGGCCGTTTCCAGGTGAGGTTCAAGTCAAGGATAACAACATAATAGTGAATGGCAAAGAACTGAAAGTGCTTTCACAGAAGGATCCCGCCCAGCTGCCTTGGAAGGACTTAAACGTTTACTTGGCTGTAGAGTCAACAGGACTTTTCACAAAACGTGAGGATGCGGCAAAGCACCTTCAAGCTGGAGCTAAAAAAGTTTTGATTTCCGCTCCGGCTGAAAACCCTGACATAACGATCGTGCTAGGTGTAAACCACGACAAATATGATCACAACAGCCATAATATACTGTCAAATGCTTCATGCACAACCAACTGTGTAGCCCCGGTAGCAAAAGTATTGCATGAAAACTTTGGCGTAAAAGCTGGGCTCATGACAACAGCCCACGCTTACACAAATGATCAGCGCGTCCACGACCTAGTGCACAGAGACCTCCGCAGGGCAAGAGCTGCAGCTTTAAACATAATCCCAACAACCACAGGAGCAGCCCGTGCAGCTGGCCTCGTTTTAACAGAGCTCAAGGGAAAACTTGATGGCCTAGCCCTCAGAGTCCCCGTTCCAAACGTTTCAATAACCGACCTAACCGTGGTTTTGGAGAAAAACGTTACAAAAGAAGAGGTTAACGCAGCTTTCAAGAAGGCTGCTGAAGGCCCATTAAATGGCATATTAGCTTATACCGAAGAGCCAATAGTCTCAAGTGACGTAAACCACACAACGTATTCAGCCATAGTTGATGGCTTATCTACAATGGTTGTGGGTGGAAACCTCGTCAAAGTGCTGGCATGGTACGACAACGAGTGGGGCTTCTCCTGCAGAATGGTTGAACTAATCGAACTCATTGGAGAGAAAGCTGGTTTCTAGCTGAAGCTAATATAAAGCTTAAAAACAAACAACCCCTTATTTTTTTCAAAAAGAAAGAGGGAGATGTTGTGGTTAAATTCTTAACTCTAGATGATGTCGATGTAAAAAACAAAGTAGTCCTTGTGAGAGTTGACTTCAACTCTCCAGTGGATCCAGAAACGAAGAAAGTTTTGGATGATACAAGAATTAGGGCCCACGGTGAGACAACTATCAAAGAATTGGCTGAAAAAGGCGCAAAAGTTGTTGTGATGGCCCATCAAGGTCGAAAAGGTGATCCGGACTTTATACCGCTAAAGCAGCATGCGGAAATCCTTGGCAAAGTCCTTAACAAACCGGTCAAATTTGTAGACGACGTTTTCGGAGAAAAAGCCAAAAAAGCCATCAAAGAACTGAAAAGCGGCGAAATCCTCGTTCTAGAAAACGTCAGAAACTTCGCAGGAGAAACAAAAGAAGGAACACCAGAAGAACATGCGAAATCAGAACTTGTCCAGACGCTGGCCCCCTTGGCTGACATATTTGTTAACGACGCCTTCGCTGCAGCCCACAGAGCCCACGTTTCCATGGTTGGTTTTACAGCGGTGCTGCCAAGCGTTGCTGGCCGTATAATGGAACGCGAACTGAAATCCTTAAGCCGTGTGCTGGAAAACCCTGAAAAACCATGCGTTTACGTTCTCGGCGGCGCCAAAGCAGATGACTCCCTTGAAATCTCAAAATACGTGTTGGACAATGCAATAGCAGATTACGTGTTGACAGGCGGTGTTGTTGGCCACGTTTTCATGGTTGCAAAGGGATATGACCTAGGCAAACCTAACATGAAGTTTCTGGAAGAAAAGAAGCTGATGGGCCTTGTTCCAGGTATAAAAGAGCTCATAAAGAAATATCCCGACAAAATCAAGGTTCCGGCAGACGTTGCCGTGGAGGTTGAAAAGAAGCGCAAAGAGGTTCCGGTTGAAAAGCTGCCAGTAGACTACCCAATATTTGACATTGGTGCAAAAACCGTTGAAATCTATGCGAAAATACTTCGCGATGCAAAATCAATCGTTGTAAGCGGACCAATGGGCGTTTTCGAAAACAGCGAATTTATATTTGGAACAAAGAGAATCTTCGAGGAAATTGCAAATTCAAAGGCTTTCTCACTTGCAGGAGGAGGCCATACAATTGCAGCATTACAAGAACTAGGCCTATCCAACAAAATATCCTACGTAAGCACGGCGGGCGGTGCCCTAATCGAATTCTTAATGGGCAAGAAGCTTCCAGGCGTAGTGGCTCTTGAAAAGGCTGCTTCTCGTAAGCCTTAAGCATCTTCCCATTTACTTTTTGTGTAACTTCTTCGGCAGACTAATAACATTCTGTACTGTAAGTTTCTATGTGGCTTTTAGTGTAGTATAAATACTGAAAGTTCTGTGGATTAGAAGAGCTTTAACTTTCTTTTGGGTTCCTCCCTTTGTTTTTCTGGGGGCATTTTTGGAGTTGGTGGAGTAGACGTCGGAATAGTTTTTTCTTCTTTTGGAGATTCCGGTTTTAACTCTTGTTGTTCAAGCTTTAAGGTTTCTTTCTCTTCTGGAGCTGGTTGGGGCCGTGCTTCCTCTTTTGGTTCCTCCTTTTTCTTTGGTGCTTTTGGTTCCTGCCTTTTTTCCTGTAATTTTTCCTCTTTCTCCTTTGTTTTTTCGACGTGTTTCCATGCAAAAATGGGTTGGAGGCGGAGACCTTTATGGTCTCCAAGCTTGAGGTATTCCCATTCGTAGAGGTCTATGCGTATCCCTTTCATGCTTTCTACAGCTCTTTTTACAGCATCTGAAAAGCTTGGCGCAATCAGTATTAGCCGCGGTTTTTCTTTGTCATCAATCTTATGCTTGTTGTATGTAGCTTTTAGGAAAGCCTTAAACTTATCAACAAAGTCGAAGCTTTGCAACCCCCGGAGCAGCATGACGTCATCTTCTTGAACACTCAACTGTACAATGACGAGCTGTCCGTTGCTGTCGTGGCATAAAATATCCAATGTGGTTTTTTCCCCGACTGGGACGTCGCTACAAATTACCGTTAAATCTTTTTCAATGAGATTTATTTCGTTTGCAATCATTTGTTCCAACTCATGATGACTTCCTATGGTGAGTTTTTCAATTGACACAGTGTGTCCACCTTTGTTTTAAAGAAAATGAAGCTGTCGTAAGGATAAATAAATTATGAATTCGGAATCCGAATCCTATCTAAAAATAGCAAACCACAAATAAAACCGTCAACAAAACATAAAGCTCAGATGGCTTCCAGAGAGGTTAAGTTTGACAGACATAGTTTTCGTGTTTGAAGTACATCAGCCATATCGCCTAAGAAAAAATTTCTTTTGGAGCGGTGAAACCTTTAAACGAATGAGTAAAAAAGAACTTTTTGACTACTATTTCGATCATGCCCTCAACAGAGAAATCTTCGAAAGAGCCTGCAAAAAATGCTATTTTCCATCAAACCAGATAATCTTAAACCTCATCGACGAATATAAAAGGGAGAAAAAACAAGTTAAATTTTCTTTTAGCATTTCCGGCATTTTCCTAGAACAATGCGAGATGTTCAACAAAGATCTTCTTGAATCCTTCAAACAGCTTGCAGAAACCGGTAACATAGAATTCCTAAACCAAACATATTATCATTCTTTGGCAAGCGTATATCCAGAAAAGGATGAATTTATTGAACAAGTGAAAATGCACCAGCAAGCAACAAGAGACTTGTTGGGCTACACCCCCAAAGTCTTTGAGAACACGGAGCTAATCTACAATAACACAATAGCCAAAATAGCAGAGGAGCTAGGCTTTACTGGAATCTTCACAGAAGGCACAGAGCGAATACTTCATGGAAAGTCACCCAACCACTTATACAAGCCTAAAGGCTGCAAAAAAATCAAAACACTCCTTAGAAACTATAGACTGACTGACGATATTGGCTTCAGATTTTCAGCCAGATGGTGGAGCGAATGGCCTCTCACAGCAGACAAATACGCAAGCTGGCTAGCGGCAACTCAGGGACATTGCATAAACATTTTCCCAGACTATGAAACCTTCGGCGAACATCACTGGCCAGAAACAGGCATTCACGAATTTCTGAAACATTTACCAAAAGAGATTCTGAAATGGGAGCATCTCCAAATGGCGACACCATCCGAAGTTATTGAAAAGTATGAGCCTGTCGATGAAATCGATATTCCTGAAGCCAGCAGAACAGTTTCTTGGGCTGATTTAGAACGGGACACAAGCTGCTGGCTTGGAAACACTATGCAGTGGGCCTATTACACTTCTGTCAGGCGACTTGAACCAGTTGTTAAAGAAACGGAGGACAAGTATCTGTTAAGGATATGGCGGTACTTCCAAACAAGCGATCATCTCTACTACATGTTTACCGGGGGTGGGGCGCCAGGCGAGGTTCACTCTTACTTTAGTCCCTTTAACACTCCGGTAGACGCCTATATAACAGCTCAAGCAGCCATTCTTGATTTCGAAAGTCGCGTCCGTTTAGTTGCGGTAGTTGCCAACGAACCATTCCTATTTTATAAGAGTGTCGGAGAGGAAAACTATACGGGGGTTATGGCTTGGAGTCTCAAAGGCATGCTGAAGGCCTTGAGGAAAGTTGATGTTGAATCATTAAAGTTTCACTGTAGCCGTGGGGACTTTGAGAGTTGGGCAAGATATTCGCTGCGTGATGAAGTATTAGCTGAAGAGTTAAAGAAAATAAGACTTGCAGACCTGGAAGGACAGGAATTACGTAAAGTCTTGAGTAAAGTTTTCCGAGCAAGACTTGTAAAAGTGCTTGGCTTACTTGAAGAGGCAACAGAATACTTTTAAGCGAAGGTCAACCCTTAGTATGAAACATGTTGTTCGCGTTCCATTGAGGTGAAACAATGATTGAGGATCTCCCTCTCGCTGAAAAAATTTTGCAGACGCTGCATAACTTATGTGCTACCGCTCCAGATTTAGCCAGAAAAAGCGAGGAACTTGCTCATTTTCTGCGGTTAGATGTGGGGGACATTGAAAGAATCTTAGACGGATACCGCTGCGAGGGCTATGTTGAAAGCTTTGCAGATAACCAGGGGAAAAAATGGTATTACTTAACTGGGAGAGGAATAATCAAAGTCTGCGCGCTCTTCACGTAGTTGGCGGCACAGATGCGTGTTATAATATTCTCGTGGGAGTACCCTCCAAGAATTGTTGGAAAACTTGCGAGTTATGTTAGAGAATTGGCGCGGCAGCTTGCTAAAAGCGAGATAGAAACGTTTCTTGTAACATATCATGACTATTTGACCGGTGAGTTTGAAGAAGAAGGAGTGAAAGTTCACAGAGTTACAAATCCCGTCAAAACACATATTAGTGTTCTTACATGGGTCTTAACCCTAAATCAAGAAGTTGAGCGAGCAGCCGCCAACATATATTATAAGTGTGGAAAACAGATAGACCTCATAGACGTGCAGGATTGGCATTTTATACCCGCAGCTGTTACTTTAAAAAAGGCGCTTAATGTTCCTTTCATCTATTCTGTTGAAAGCTTGGAGGATCATCGTTCCCGTGGGGCTAATTCTCCATTTAACATGGCCATAAAAAGCATAGAATGGCTTGGCACTTACGAGGCAGAAGCTGTTGTTGTAAAGTCTGAATGGATGGCAAGCGAAGTCATCCGAATATACAAAGTTTCGGAAGCCAAAGTGAAGATCGTAAACCCTGAAACTGAACATTGGCCTAAAGCTATTTTAAAAATTTACCGAAACTTAAGGGCGTCGAGGAGTGGCCTATGACTAACCAGTTAAAGGTTATGATGCTTACTTGGGAGTTTCCGCCAAGAATTATTGGTGGAATTTCGCCTCACGTTTACTATCTATCAAGAAATATCGCAAAGGAAGGCATGAAAGTTTATGTTGTTACTTGTGATTTTCCAGGTGCACCGGAGCATGAGGTTGTGGATGGCGTCGAAGTTTTTCGAATAGACTCTTACAAGAATCCTTCGCCGGATTTTGCAAGCTGGGTTTACTTAATGAACATGAACATGCAAAAAGAGGCAGCAGCTATTGTCAAAAATCTAGGCGGGGTGGACATTTTCCATGCTCACGACTGGCTTGTGGCAAACGCTGGGATAGGCTTAAAACATGTTTTCAGAAGGCCCCTTCTGGCAACTATTCATTCCACAGAGATAGGCCGGCGGAACGGCCTTCACTCCGATTATGAAAGGATGATTCATGAAACTGAGGCTTGGCTTACATATGAGGCTTGGAGAGTTATATGCTGCAGCAACTACATGGTGTCTCATGTTAAATGGGCTTTCGGCCTTCCAGAAGATAAGCTTGTTATGATTCCAAACGGTGTTGATGCAATAGAATATGAAAAAGACATGGGGAACTTAAGCCAATTCAGGCGACGGTTTGCGTTGCCCGAAGAGAAGATAGTGCTTTTCGTTGGAAGACTTGTCTATGAAAAGGGTATTCAAGTCTTGATAAACGCTGTTCCAAAGATTTTGGAGAAAGTTAACGCGAAATTTGTAATTGTTGGAAGCGGCTACATGAAAGAACCTCTTTGGGAACACGTTAAACGCATGGGTTTAGCCCACAAAGTCTTGTTTACAGATTTCGTGGACGATGAAACTTTGCGAAGTCTGCAAAAATGTGCAGACGTTTCTGTCGTGCCTTCGCTTTTCGAGCCCTTCGGTATAGTGGCCCTTGAAGCCATGGCCGCAAAAAGTCCAGTTGTAGTTTCAGACACGGGTGGGTTATCCGAAATAGTTGAGCATGACGTGACCGGTGTGAAAGTTTATGCAAACAATCCCGACTCTTTAGCATGGGGTGTTGTGCGAGTTCTGCTTGATGAGGATTATGCTAACAAGCTTCGGGAAAACGCATATCGCATGGTCGTGGAAAAATTTAACTGGCGGAAAATAAGCAGACAAACAAAGGATGTCTACGAGCGTGTCTTAAACGAGTACTCACGAACTTTTTGGGCATGATTTTATGGATACTTAAGTCCAATTGCATTGTTTGTACACGCATCAACACATTTTAGGCAATATATGCATTCCGGGTCACCAAATTTTTCCCATGAGTGTTCCAAAATACGCACTTGCATGGGGCAAGCCTTAACACATTCTCGACATTCACCTTTAACACATTTCACTGGGTCCCGCTTTAAGCCGATGAAACTGAACCTATTTAAAACTGCCATTATCGCTCCATGGGGGCATAAGTACCTACACCAGCCTCTTGGAATGTGTGCGGCTAAAATTAACACACCTATTAAAATGAACAGTTGAACCCAGAATAGAGGAGGCAAATCCAATATTCCAGCCAAAACATCGTAAACTGGTTTTTCCGTTAAGGCGCTCGCAAAGTTTCTAACCATTTTCGGCAACATTGCAAATAATGTTTCAGCAGGACTCACAGCTGTAAAGGGAGCATAAGCAAAAACCCCCATTGCTTTTTCATAATTCTCATGGGTTTTCAAGAGTTTGGCTAACGAGAATGTTATGGTAATAAAAAGTATAATGCCTAGAATAAAATACTTTATAAGCTTCATGTTGTCATTGGTTTTTGGCGAAACTTCAACCTTTTTTGTTTTGATGAAGCCTATTAAGTCTTGGACGAAGCCGAAGGGGCAGATCCAGCCGCAAAGTGACTTTCCAATTAAAACACCAGCTATTAGGAAGGAGGCTATTGCAAGCCATGGAAAAGTTTGAATGGGCTGTTGCCAACCTGTGGGCATAAACTGTATCGCTGTGAAAGCGTCGCCTACAATGTTATATTGCAGCCCCCAAGTCCACATTATTGGCAACAGAACTGGAAGTGGGCTTAAATTGAAGACTGTAGCGCTGAAGAATATGAAGGATAGGAATTGCACTACGATACGCAGCGTGTTAACTTTCAATAAATGCTGCTTTAGATTGATTTTCGCCATCTGAAGCCACTTCTTTGTATAGTTGGAAGTTTTTTACTTGCCAATAACTTTAACGTTTTCCACAAGCACCCACGGCGCAACCAACTGGCCGATTTTTCTTTCATTGTTTGCTAACGCTGAAATGTTCTTAATGACGTTGAAGATATTTCCGGCAAGCATGGCGCCCTTGATGGCATAGACGATTTTGCCTTTCTCGATTTTCCATGCTGGTGTTGCCACAACCGAGAATTCACCGCTCGCAGGGTTGCTGCTATGAGCACCTTGCACAGAATAAACTAGGAGCCCCTCGTTAATTTCGCCTATAAGGTCTTCTGGCGACTTTTTCCCGGGTGCAAAGTGGAAGTTTGTAGGTTCGATGCGTGGCGTTGATAGATATCCCGCTCTAAATGCGTTTCCCGTGCTTTCTCTTCCTTCTTTCTTTGCCGTGTAATTATCATAGAGATATCCCCGTAATATGCCATTTTCTATTACCACAGTTTTTTGCTGGGGAACACCCTCTCCGTCGAATTTCCATGTTCGAAGCCCTCCCTTCATAAGCCCATCGTCATAAATTGTCAACGTTTCAGAGGCTACTTTCTCGCCTATTTTGCCTTGAAGGGCTGATTGTCCCCTTTGCACATAATCTGCCTTAACAGCATCCATCAAGGTATAGTGAAGAAGCTGCTGTAACGCAAAATGTGCGAATATAACTTTCATGTTTTTTGTTTCCGCCCGTTTAGCTTTTAAAGCTGAAGCAGCTTGCCGTGCAGCCTCAGCACCAACCCACTCTGGGTTTATTTTATAAAGCCTTTCAACGTTAAATTCAAAGCATACAGGTGTCACTTCGCCACTTTCTTGGGCTATTGTGGCTAGGCTGCATTCAACTATTGTTCCTTGGTCGGAACTAGCAATGCCATTAGAATTCGCAATGGCCTTTAATAAATACGAGGCGCCAACACCACCTTCAATTGGAAAAACCCTTTTGTCGGTTTTTTCGCAAGCCTCCAACATAAGTAAGGCGTTTTTTACTAAGTCTTCCGGAGACAACTCACAGAGTGTCTCATCAAAAATATCCTCGATTTTGGTGAAGGACTTTTTGGTTGGAAAGCCTTGCCAATTCTTGTCCGGCTTACTTGCCCTTGCAGCTTTTAGCGCCTTTACCACGGCTTCTTCAATGGCTGCCTTGTCCATTAGAATGTTTGTGTAGGAAAAGCCTATAGTCTTGTTTACCACTGTTCTTATGCCTAATCCATTGTCAATGATTCTTGAGCTCTTAGCGATTTGTCCCCTTTCTATGGCTACGGTTGTCGTTAAACCTTCATAGGCAAAGGCTTCTGCTTCATCTGCGCCTTCTTTTAGCGCGAGTTTTACGGCAAACTCTGCCAGACTTATTATTTCTTCCTCTTTAAGCACTGCCACCGACCAGCACCTCGCGAACTCTTATGTGCGGTCCACCATCACAGACAAAAGCAGTCTGTCCTTTGCCGCATCTTCCAGGCCAAAGTTCAAAATCTTTTCCAACAGCGTCTACTTTATGCAATGTTTCAAGAGTGTTCCCGCTTATCGAGGCGTTGCGTATAGGCTCACCTATCTCGCCTTTTACTATTTCGTATCCTTCTTGGATGCCTACTTGAAATGTGCCATCTAAGTTGGCTTGTCCCCCTCTGAAGCTTTTGAAGTAATATCCAAACTTTATGTCTTCGATTAATTCTCCCAAAGAGTAGTCCCGGGGAGCCATGAAAGTGTTGCGCATACGTATTATCGGCTCCACGCGAAAGTCTTCCGCTCTAGCGTTACCGGTGGGTTGTGTATTAAACTTCTTGGCTGTTTCCCTATTGTGCATTAAGCCTACAACTACTCCATCTTTGATCAGAAGCGTTTTTTGTGCTGGAATACCTTCATCATCATACTTGAAGGAGCCAAAAGCTCCTTCAATTGTTCCGTCATCGTAGACTGTGACAACTTCTGAAGCTACTTTTTTGCCAAGCTTATCCATGAGAACCGAGCCTGAAAGTGTTAAATCTGCTTCAGCTAAATGTCCGAATGCTTCATGGACGAAAACTCCAACCACGTTTGGCCCTAAAACAGCCGGAAAGGTTCCACCTTTCGGGGTCTTTGCTCTTAGTTGATCTATGGCTCTTTTTGCAGCTCTTTCGCCTATGATTTCTGGTGCTTCGATGTCAAATATCTCGTAGCCTGCTGTTGAGCCGACCTCTTCACGGCTAAATGTGAAGACCTCTTTTTCTTTTGCAGTGACTAGAACTCTTGACCAAACATAAAGCTTGTCTTGCTCTATATATGTGCCTTCGTTATTCATGAAATAGTTGACTCCGACGAGATCTAAATAATCTACTGTGCAGCTTTTAATGCGGCTGTCACTTTTTAGAACGTTTTTTGCAATGGCCAAAACGGTTCCAATTTTATTTTCAACAGATATCTCTGAGGGTTTCTTTTTAGGCTTAATTGAGATGCTATCTTCGATGGCCTTGTTTTCAGCGAGTTTTACTGGACTCTTGATTTGCAAACTGGCTGCTTTTGCCATTTTACATGCCTTATGAACAGCATCTGCCAATATGTCCCTGTCAAAGGAGCCTACAGAAGCAAAACCCCATGCTCCGTCGACAAGAACCCTTAAAGCAATGCCGCTTTCGATCCCCTCCTTTGCAGATTCAACATTCTCTTCCTTGACTGTCAACATTGTTTTGAAAATCTTTTGCGCCCTGGCCTCCGCGTATTCCGCACTGAACTTTTGGACAGCCAATTCTATAATCTTAGTCAATAAATCTTTCAATGTGCTTTCTTCCTAAACGCTAAATTCTGTTGAGAAGTTTATTTGCAGAAGGGTGCTAATAAGTCTACTCAATAAAATCTAGGAGAAGCACTATCTATGCCTTTTATGTTTAAGCTCGTCTCATTAACATTTTTATTTGATTTGCAAAATCATCGTTTTGGCTTCTTTCTAGCTCTAATCTGCGGAGTAGACCATAATTTGAATAAATGTCTTCCAGAATCTTTCGTTCAATTACATACGCGCCTGTCCTCAAAAATTCCTCAAGTCCCTTAGCAAATATGTCGATTTTATCGGCAATTTCACTGCGTTTTACACCATAATGATTTTCCAAGTATCTGTAAATTAACTTGGTTGCTTCGCTTCCAAAAATCTGCTTTAATACTCGGTCAATTATTTTAACGATTTTCTCGTTTTCTTTGAATGTTTGTTGGCTTATGGGTAACATTGCTATCAAGCTATCGTACATATTGCGACTTAATAAGCTTTGTTGTGCGAATGTGCAACATAAATACAGATAAAGAATGTAAAAATAGGCTTTACATGAAGTCTGTAAGGTTTAACTGTTGAACTTTTTCTCTTAAGCGTTTTATATTTGAGGTTTTTTCCTCATCGAAAATTATGGGATGTCCATAAACGCCATCATAGCCTGGTATCACCTTTATTTTTCCTTCTCTAACCCTTATTATTGCCTCGGCGATCTTTTGATCTGCTGCTTCTTTTAGGGCTTGTTTCGGCGCATCGATCAGCACCCTGTATTCGTCGCCGAATTTTTCAATCAGCTTGTTGTAAATGCTCCAAACCTGCTGCGTTGAGGGTGAGTCAACACCAATAGCTGTTGCAATAATTTCGGAGAGGGGAAGCAAATGCATATAACCTATAGCGTTATCTGGAATGAAGCCTTCTGGGCGGTCTGCTAACTCTTCAACTCGTTGTTCAACACCTTTTGTCAGTTTTTTGCGGCATACTGGGCATATGTTGCCGAGTTTTATGGCTTCTTTTGGCGGCAGCGAGACACGGCAGTTTCTGTGGCCTGTCCAATGGTATTTTCCATAGGCTGGATCTGTTTCGATGGTGAATTTGAACCGTGTTTTGTCCTTTTTCCTAATGGCGTCTATTATCTCTTGGTAGCTAGGTTTTTCCACCTCGAAGACGTTGGCCTCTCTTCCCATGCGCCATGGCCAGTAGCTGTGGCTGTCGCTGTTTGAAACCAATGTGAACCTGTCCAGTTTACTCAGCCGCCAATTCATGGGCGGATCTGAGGAGAGGCCTGTTTCGAGGGCGTAGATGTGTTTTGTCATGTCCTGGTAGCAGTCTTCAACGCTGTTGAAGCCGCTGAAGGCGCCGAAAATGCTGAACCATGGTGTCCAAGCATGGGCTGGGAAAACCATGTTATCGCTGGAGACTTTCATAACCTCCTCAACAAGCTCTGGGGCACTTATGTCTAGAGTTGGGCGTCCGTCGGCTGCTAGATCTCCGTACTTTGCTAGGCGTTCGTTGATCTGGGTGGCTGTTTCTATGCTTGGCGTTAGAATTACATGGTGAATTTTTTTAACTTCGCCTTCAAACGTGAATATTGTGCTGACTTCTGTTGTTATCATGAAGTAAACTGGAAAGTCTGGGTTGCCGGCAATCTTATAGAGTCCAGAGTTCCCATCTTGTATAAGAGTCTCCTGCAGTTCCTTTAACCATTTGGGGTGAGTGAAGTCTCCTGTGCCAACAAGGTTTAAGCCTTTAATTTTGGCGAAACGGGCGATCTCCTCCACGCGCATGCTTTGGCTTGTCGCCCGACTGTAGCGTCCATGAATATGTAGGTCGGCTATGACCCTCAAGTTCTCCGCCAACTCGCAAATTTGTGTTTATCTTCCTATTACGTTTGTGGAAAATGGTTTTGCGTAAACTTTTATTTTCGCTAGCCCCCTCCCTTTAGGTTTTCTGCGTTTTTCAAGGGTTTTCTCCCAGTCCACTTTAAACATTAGGATGAAGACTATTACAAGTAGGATTAAGGCGGTGACTGTGCCGATGATGGCTGAAACCCAGTCGCTCTCTATTCCGAAGATTTCGCGGATTACCCCAACCGTGAAGCGGGCGCTGTAGACTATTATTAGGCTCATGCAAAGCTTACCTAGAAAGGCTGGGATAAACGCCCGCAAAAAACTGTAGTGCATCACCCCAAGCGGAATGAACAGCAAATCATCCGGCAGTGGCGTCAATGCGAAAATGAATATTGCTAGGACACTATATCTCCCGAAAATTTTCAGGAAGAACTCAACGTTACGCTTGCCTTTTTCACTTATTATTTTCCTTCCACCAAGTCCAAGCAAGTAACCTGAAAACTCTCCCACAGCTGAGCCTAAACCAGATACAAATGCTGTTAATATCGGATTAAATGTCTCGATGGAGCCTAGTGTAAAAATCACCACCGTGTATGGAACTGGGAAAAAAATTGACATGGAGCCAAACAGGCTTATTAGGAAAACGCCAAAGTATCCATGTTGCATGGAAAAGTTTTGCAACCAATCAGTGATTTGTCTTAGAAGGTCTTCCGCTGCCAAAGTCCCGCCTCCCTTATCTTTAGGTTTATCAGTCTTAAAGAGCTTACCGTAAACCAGAGACCGTGGCAGGTCAAATTTTAAATTAAAGTTTTTCATCATCAAAATCCTAGGCTTCCGGAGGTTTTATTGTTGGCTGAGGCTGAAAAACGTGAAACTATGTGGATTGCCAGAGAACTTTCAAAGTGCAGCGGCTGTAGAAGATGCGAAATAGCCTGTTCACTTTTTCATGAAAAGCGCATATGGCCTGAAGCTTCCCGAATAAGAATTTTCATGCTTGCGCCGGGCGTCGAATTTCCCCATTTTTGCGCCCAATGCGAAGATTATCCATGCATTGAGGCTTGCCCAACCAAAGCCCTATCCGTGAGTAAAGAAACTGGCGCCGTGCTTGTGGACGCAAATACCTGCGTTGGCTGTGGAAAATGCATCGAGGCATGTCCCGGAAGAATTCCTCATATGCATCCGACGGAAAATAGGATTTTAATTTGCGATTTGTGCGGCGGAAATCCCCAATGCGTTAAAGTTTGCCAAGAAGGATTGTGGGGCGTTCTCCGAGCAGTGCCTCGGAGGACACATCCTTACAAGCTTTACGCTCGAATTCCAGAAGAAATAGCTCGGGACCTAGCTGCCAAAATCCTTGGGGAGGAGGGAGAACATCTATTATGATTTGTGGTTATGCTGGAAAGTTTCTCGAAATTGACCTTTCAACCAAAAACGTCAAAGAAATGCGTTTCAACGAGGAAGTTCTAAGAGACTATGTGGGCGGTCGAGGGTTAGCTGCAAAAATTCTCTGGGATAGGCTTGGCAACCGATGGGAAACCGTAGATCCGCTTGGACCAGAAAACACACTCTTATTTTTGACAGGACCGCTTACTGGATTTTTTCCAGGTGGAAGGATCTGTGTTTCAGGTAAGTCTCCGCAGAGCAACGGGGTGGTCGGCTCAACGGTTGGCGGCGAATTCGGCATTGAACTGAAATGCGCTGGCTACGACGGCATCATCGTTTCTGGAGAGTCTGAAAAACCCATATATCTCTTCATAAAAGACGGCGACATCGAAATTAGGGATGCTTCTCATGTCTGGGGCATGGACGCCAAACGGACAGTTGCCACATTAACTAGGGAGTGCAGAACCATTTTGAAACAGCGTTACCCGCTGAAAGGCGAATGGAAAGAGCCAGCCATCCTCTATATTGGCCCAGCTGGAGAAAACAAAGTGCGAACAGCTGTGGTGGCAGCTAAGTGGTCGCATGCTGCTGGTTATGGTGGATACGGCGCCGTAATGGGCGCTAAAAAACTTAAGGCTATAGCTGTCAAGGGAACAGGGCCTTTGCCTGAAGTCGCCGACATAGAGGCTGTCCAGCGGCTTATGCAGGAGGTTTGCAATAACGCTTATGAAAATGAGTCTTGGAGGCGTTGGGGGACAGGTTCAGGCGGTTATGAGTTTGGGGCTATGACGAGTTCTGAGCCTGTGCGGAACTGGCAGGAGGAGTGGCATAACGAGAAAAGTTTCGGCGTTGACAAGTTTGAAAACCGTGTATGGATAAAACAGTATTGGGGTGACTTCGGCTGTCCAACTACATGCCTTAAACTGGCTGTTGTACGGTTTGGACAGTTCAAAGGCGCCATAACCGACAACCCGGACTATGAGCTGCAAGCCTATTTGGGCACAAACTTAGGCATTTTCACTCCTGAAGCAAACGTTTACATGGCTTCAGTCATTGATGATCTGGGGCTTTGCGGTATTCAAACAGGCAACGTGTTGGGTTTTGTAGCAGAACTCTTCCAGAGAGGGATATTAACGAAAGAAGATTTAGACAGCATCGAGCCTAAATGGGGGGATGCCGAAGCCTTCGCTGTTTTAGCTAAGAAAATTGCCTATAGAGAAGGCGTAGGCAATATTTTAGCCGAGGGAACCTATCGAGCTGCTTTGAAAATAGGTGGGCTAAAGGGTGTGGATGTTATGCCATATGCCGTGCAAGTTAAGGGTATTGGAGTTGGTGCCCACGGCATTCGGAGCGGAAAGGACTATCCGCATATATGCTCTTACGTTTGCTCAGTGCAGTGTGGAGATCACACTTCAGTTGCCTATATGCCGCTAGATGAACCTAATAGTGAGCACATAAGAATTTTCGATGATTCCGGAGTAATTTGTTTCTTTAACACCTTCGGCTTACCCAGCAACCTAGTCTTTGACTTTTACAAGGCGGTTACCGGCATAGAATTGACGAAAGACGAGTGGGTTAGCACAAAGGCCATGAAAATAATACAGCTGCAAAGAGCCATGTTATTGCTGGGCGGCCCAGACTTAAAATGGAATCCAGAAATCCACGATGATAACCCACCACGGTTCTATGAACCCTTGCCATCCGGACCGTTTAAGGGTAAGACCCTTGAGAAAGCTCGTGTAGACGAGGAGAAACGCAAATACTATGCGCTTGTAGGTTGGGATGAGCGGGGTATTCCAAAATCTGATATTCTAAAAAAGCTTGGATTACATGATGTTGACAAAGCCCTTGAAAAGCTTCGCTGAAAACCAGCATAGTTTGGCTTTCGGCAAAGCAAAACGCTAGTTCCTCCTCTAGTTTTTCTGTTGCGCGGCTACACGAATAATTCTTGTCGGCGTAACTATTATGGAAACTTTCTTGTCTTTCGCTTCAAAAGGAACTTTTTCCACCACTTGTATGTCGTGGACTGTTGTGGCAACTGGGATTTCCCCAAACTTTTTTCTTAATATTTCTATTTCTATGTCACCGTAACCGTGTCCCTTCCCAAGCCTATGCCCCTCAATATCAACAGCTACTGATCCTTCAACGATTAAGTCTGGTTTTGGGGATTCTTGCGCTGTAACTCCATATTTAAATGCACCTTTTATTGTTGAGGCTAAATGCTCCTTTCCTCGCACTTTCGCTGGATCTATTAGAATAAAGCCCTTCTGAAGCCTTGGAGACGCCATTATAAGGATTTTTCCATCTTTTAGGGCGTTTTCCCGAACCTTCCGCTGAGGTGAATCCGGGTTAGCAAAGATGACCTTCGCCCTTCTCCATTCTTCAATCTGGCGAAGATTCTCAGCTGCTTTTTCAGCTCCGACAAAATTTGGTATTCTACCCCAGCATGGAAGCGGAAAAGTTACCACTCCAGACCTTTCCATCTCCCGCCAAATTTTTTCTCGAAGTCGCTGTTTTTCTCTAGCAATTTTCAACATTCAAGATCAATATAAACAGAAGTTTAAATTAAAAACAGTGCCCCAATGACTTTGTAAGAAGCGAAAAAAGAACCAAAGGGTCACGCAATATTTACGTTAATTAAAGATAACTTGAACAAGATTGTCCAACAAGCTCATCTAGGCTTCAGTGTTCTGTTATGAGAATTGCTTATGTTTTCAAGTCTATGGTGTGCACTTTCTAAATTGGTTCATGAGCTCTTGAATAGGGTTTGAACTTTCATCAACTCTTAAATCAAGCAGTACTTTGGCTTTGTCTATGACCTTTATAGCCGCAGATTTTTCGCCTCGCTTGTCTCCACCGCTTTCACTTCCAGCTTTCAAAGCTTCCAGAAGTCTTAGCGCAAAATTTCCATGCGTCTTGACAAAACGTTCTGCCATATTTTCAAGAACATTGACGCTCTTTAGAAGGTTGCCAATGACAACGTAATATTCGCCAACGATTTCTCCCCGTTCTTCTGGGGCCTCAGCACCGGTGAACGTGGCTTTTTTGCCTGTAAAATCCATTATGGCAACCTGCCTTATTTCCCTTTGAGGGTCCTGTGCTAGAAGTTTCTTTAAAGCTTGCTCTGGTGATAGGCCACTGGCCAACAACTTTAAACCGTCAATTCCATATGCCATATTAGTGTAGGCTTGTGTTGCAATTACTCCAACGTTTGGCATTGCGTGAGGTACTCTGAAGCCTACGCCTGTTGAGCCTGAAGCCACTGCAACACCCATAAGTTTATAATCTTTAGAGACTGCCAGAATCGAAAAAGTTCCCATAACCATCAACCTTGTTTATGCAATTAAATTCTTTATAACTCACGCTGCAGCTGTTCCATTGGATATGCAAAATAATAATAAAGGTAATCGCGGAGTTAGCGGAAAGGTAATTTTGTAAACGTGGGTCCAATTGCAAAGTGCTTAATAGCCGTTCAGTAACTCTGTTAAGCTCCAAACTTTTTTACCCTATCGAGAAAGTTCATGAGAATTGGCGTCAAGTCTTTGCCCCTTATTCTTCCCAGTCCTCCCAGTGCGCATGCTCTTTCACTAAACTTGTCTACGTTGTCATTGCGCACGTACGGCCCCATTATTGTTAGTGGTACAGGGTCGCCTTCATGTTTTCTTGTTGCGCATGAGGTTGTGTGGTCAGCCGTCAAAGCCACATGAATTTCGCCTAAATTCACGTTGTCAAGTACGTAAGCCAGCATCTCATCGATTCTCTCTATAATTTCAACTTTCTGTTTGAAATTTCCGTCGTGGCTGGCGACGTCTGGAGCCTTTACATGCAGCAAAACAAAATCGCTGTTTTCTAGAGCTTGAACTGCGGCTTTTGCCTTTGCTATGTAGTCAGTTTGCGGTGTCCCAGTTGCACCTTTAACGTCAAGCAACTGCATGCCAGCGGCTCTGCAAACACCGCGGATCAATGAAGTGGCAGCTACACAAGTTGCTCTAACACCGTAAACTTCCCCTAAAGATTTAATTTTTGGTGATGTACCGGCTCCTCTGAATAAAACGTAGTTTGCCGGAGGCTGCCCCCGGGCAGTTCTTTCCCTATTTACCGGATGTGTTCTCAAGACTTCATGGAATTTTTGTGCTAACTCATTGAGAACTTCAGCTGTAAACTTGGCTTCTGAGCTGTTATCTAATGGCTTAACTTCGCGAACTTTTTCTCCAGTGTTTTCTGGATCTGAATCGCTGACAGATGGCGACAGTTTTGAACCGCGTAAAACAAGCACCGCCCGATGCTGAACAGTGTTTGCGAAAGAAAACTTCACATTCTTTGAAAGTCTAACTTTACTTAGGCTTTCTGCCAGTTTGGACGCGTCTGCGTCAGATATTCTGCCAGCCCTTCTATCTAAGACTATAAGGTTTTCGTTGACTGTTGCGAAGTTGCATCTAAAACAGACGTCACCCTCTTTAACCTCGAGTCCCCATCCTAAAGCCTCGAAAGCCCCTCTTCCGGAATAAACCTTCCAAGCATTATAACCTAATATTGCAAGTGTTGCCGTGTCGCTGCCCGGCGGTATTCCCGGCGCAATAGGATCCATTATACCGCAGACACCCATGTTTGCCATGCGATCCATTGAAGGCTTGTGGGCAGCTTCAAGTGGAGTCTTCCCGTTCAGTTCTTTTATTGGCCTGTCAGCCATTCCATCCCCAATTATAAGAAGGGCCTTCAACCCCAACTCAACCCTTTAACATTTAACAGCCACCTTTTAACTAGCGAAGAGGGTTAAAACGCTTACCCTTGCTTTCACGAAGAAAGTTTAAATAATCATTGTTTATGTTTCTATCTACAAGTGGTTAACAATGGGCGATTGCATTCCAGATTGTTATATTCTCTAGAGGCCTGCCCATTAGAGATCACAATCCTGCATTAGGATTATATTGTGCATGTGATCAAAAACTGGAGAGTGACACCAATGTCAGATTTAGGCGTGACGGTTAAAAAATCCGAAGACTTTTCAGAATGGTACACGCAAGTAATTTTAAAATCAGGTCTCGCTGATTACGCCCAAGTAAAGGGCTGCATGGTTTTCAGAGAACTTTCATATGCCATATGGGAAAAAATCCAGCAAATCTTTAACGAAAAAATCAAGCGAACAGGACATAAAAACGTCTATTTCCCCCTCTTAATACCTGAAAGCTTCCTGAAAAAGGAAGCTGAACACTTCGCTGGCTTTGTCCCGGAAGTTGCGTGGGTCACAATAGGCGGGGACACACCGCTGGAAGAACGCTTAGCCATAAGACCGACTTCTGAAACAATCATTTATGCAACTTTTGCCAAGTGGATCAGAAGTTGGCGAGATTTGCCCATCAAAGTGAACCAGTGGTGCAGCGTCGTAAGATGGGAAACCAAAGCCACAAAACTGTTTCTGCGGACAAGGGAATTCTTATGGCAGGAAGGTCACACAGTCCATGCCACAAAAGAGGAAGCCGATCAAGAAGTAATGTTGATTCTAAGCGAGTACCGGGACATAATGGAAAACTATTTGGCTATTCCGGTGCTTGTTGGGCGAAAATCCGAAAGCGAAAAGTTCGCCGGGGCCCTTTACACCACTACCTTGGAGGCTGTAATGCCGGATGGCAAAGCCTTGCAAATGGGTACTTCCCACAACCTTGGACAGAACTTCTCAAAAGTTTTCGACATAAAATTCATAGGCGAAGATGAGAAGGAGCATTATGTCTGGCAAACATCTTGGGGCATATCCACTCGCATCATCGGCGCCATGGTCATGGTACACGGCGACGACAAAGGCCTCATCATACCGCCTAAAATAGCCCCAATACAAGCTGTAATCGTGCCAATACCATACAAAACCGCCGATTCAAGTGCTATCTTCGCTAAGGCACTGGAGATCCGCGAGAAACTTAACAAAGCCGGAATATCCACAGTTCTTGACGATAGAAAGGAGTATACGCCTGGCTGGAAGTTCAATGACTGGGAGCTCAGAGGCGTGCCTATAAGAATTGAAATAGGCCCCAGAGACGTGGCGCATGGTCAGATAACTTTGGCAAGAAGAGACACTTTTGAGAAGTTGACTGTTAAAGACGAAGAAGCCGTCGACGCCGTGAGAAAGCTTTTGGATGACATACAACGTAACTTATTCAACAAGGCTAAAAAATTCCTCGAAGACCACATCACCACAGTTAAGAGTTACAATGAATTTAAAGAGGTACTGCAGACAAAAGGAGGTTTCATTAAAGCATCATGGTGTGGCAGTCAAGAATGCGAGCAAAAAATAAAGGAAGAAACTGGAGCAACCATTAGGCTGGTTCCCCTCGAAAAAGAAGAACCTGTCTCCAACTGTGTTTACTGTGGCGGTAAAGCGAAAGAGCTGGTTTATTTTGCAAGGTCATACTAGTATGCTAGTCCGACAGTTTCACATGTTTCTTCAATTGTTTGGCAACGTCTTTCAATCCTAGTTTTTCAAGAGTTGCCTTTTTTGGAATGCCTCTATCGTCCCATCCCCTTTTCTGGTAATATGTGTTAAGCATAACCTCGTACTTTACTCTGTCAAGCTTTGCGCCTTTCAGTGCGCCTTTGTTTAACGGTTCGTCAAACCACCTTGCAGGAGGATAATCTATTTCCACACTCCATTTTTCGCCAAACTCCCGGATCCAAAATGCCCGTATCAAAGTGTACACTCTATCTGCAATAGTATTAAGTTCATTCCAATTCATCTCTACTCCAGTTGCCGCATGCAAGAATTTTGGATACCATTCAAGCTCAAAGCCAAGCTCAACCCATGGAAGCCTACAAACAGTAGCACATTCAAAAAAGCCTCCCCTGAGCCGCTGGAGCTCTATAAGTTTGTCAACCTTCTCCTCATTGTATGTTTCTCTTCCAGCTTTAACCTCCCATGAAATTATCCAAGCGTCTTTGTGATGAGCGCCTATAGGGCTTGTTGCGTAGGCCAGAGCCATCGCCGGGGCAGCGTGGCAATCATAGGCTGAAATCTCTAAGCCTTTCACGTGCATAGCCCATTTATGCGAGTCACCGCCGACTTTTTCAGCTGCGAAACGGACACCCTCCGCCAGAACGGCACCCAATCCACGCTTGTATGCAATGTCCTCTGTAAGGGCTTTAGCCGCTTTATAATCTCCCCATGAGATTTTTTCTTTTAAAAGTCCTTTTTCTGAGGCTTCCATAGCGAAGCCTATAACATTTCCCAGTGAAATGGTGTCCAAGCCCAGTTCATCCGCAAGTCTGCTTAGGGCTGCAACTTTTTTCAAATTGCCAATGCCTATGTTTGAGCCGAGCATAGCGACATTTTCATAATCTAATTCTGACTCTTTTTTGTCCGCATCTTGCACAGCGTTTCCACATGTCATGTTACAGTTGGGGCATCCTCGTTGGGAAGACTTGATTTTCTCCATTGAAAACCCGCCTATGGCATCCGCGTCTTCAAATGTTCCCTCCCTGAAATTGTAGGTGGGTAATACACCGTTTTCCTGGCTCCACTCAATCGTCATCATGGTGCCTTGCCGTTTCCAGAAAGCATAGTTTGGTTTGGTCAAAACTTCCCTGTAGGCTTCAGCGCCTAACTCCTTTAACTCCTTCGGATTAGCGGCAGGCAACTCACCGGATCCCCTTATCACGACAGCTTTCAAGTTTTTAGATCCCATGACAGCACCTATTCCTATCCTTCCGCCCCCTCTTCCTTTTTGGCAGATTACATTGGCGAATTTTACAAGGTTTTCTCCAGCTGGTCCGATTTCAAGAATGCCTGCAGTTGGCCCATAAACGCTTCGAAGTCTTTCATCAACTTCAAAAGTGTTTAAACCCCAAAGCTCTTTTGCATCAAGAAACTCTGCTAAGCCGTTGTCTATAAGGAGAACAGTCGGCGTTTCAGCTTTTCCCTCGATAACCACCGCGTCATAGCCTGCTCTTCGCAGCTGTACAGCCGCGTAACTTCCGATGTTTCCGTCACCATAGCCGCCGGTTATGGGGCTTTTGGATGCAACGACAAGTTTGCCGCTACTTGGAAGAGCAAACCCAGTTAATGGACCCGTTGCCAAAACAAGTTTATTCTCCGGCGATAACGGGTCGATGCCGGGTTTAAGCTCGTCCCAGAGGATTTTAATGGCGAAACCCCTGCCACCGAGAAACTTTTCGGCTATTTCAGCGTCGTATTCCTGCGCTATAGCTTTCTGTTTGGTTAGGTTCACTCTTAATAATTTGCCGTTCCAGCCAAACATTAACTACACCATCTTAGACGACAAACTTCGCATTGTATGCTATAGCCTAGATAAAACTTCAGTATTTAAATGCTTTTAAATCTTGGAGCACTTGATGCTTTAAAACAAATTTACCGCTGTGAGATTCACCGTAGAACATGTTGAAAAGGGGGAATATTTATCTATTCCTAGAAACTTATGAAAATAGACTTCTCATTATGCGGGTGACGTTATGAGTTTAAGCGCCAACATCAAAGGATTATCCAAAATAGCGCTCATACTTCTAATAATCGTGTCAGCAGTAATAGGTGGAATAATCTCGTATGCTTTTACAATAGCTCACTACATCAGAATTCCCGAGAAGACCACCCTGGCAATAACTAACATCTACATCAACCCGGAAAACGTTGAATCATTCAACATAAGCGTTCTAAACCCATCCTACTCGCCCACCGACGCAACCATATCCAAAATTGCGATAAGCCTGAAGGACGGCGTCCAACTATACGATGTGGTGGAAACATATCCCTCAATTAAAAATGGCCTAAAAATACAAAAAGGAGAATCTATAAACATAACCTGCATAAAAATTAAGGAAAACAATAATACTTCAATAACATTTGGGGAGTTCGTCAGCCTATTTCCAGGCGAAAAAATCCTTGTACATGTTTTTGCCGCAGATTCAGCAGCCGCCAACATGGAGGCGCTCCTTCCAAACGTCCGACTAGAAATTGCTGCTGAATTTAATTCGAGAATTTCATTCAAAAAATTCAATATCACCTTGACCAATAGTCCTCAATCAGAAGTCAACTTAACAATTACTGACATTGTTCCGGGGTCAATAACGTTTGATAATGTACATCCAGACTTTAGATCAAATCCCGTTATGATTTCAAGAAACAGTTCCCGTTGCTTCCAGTTTAATGGAAGCTGGCACGGTTACCGCCAAATAAAACTTGACGTCCACACAAAGCAGGGGTACATATTCCACAAGGAAGTTGAAATGGGAATTGTTCGGGCGGTAATTAAAGACGTCTGCTTTAACGAGAACCAGACGAATCAGTTTAACGTGACAGTTTATAATTATGCGGAATCCTCAAGTGCCGTGAATGTAAAGAAAATTGGATGCATACTGGAAAATGGTACTGAGCTCATGTTTGACTGTGGCTCCGTTGAGCTGTCGCCAAACACCACTAAAGAGTTCACGTTTTCTTGGAACTGGCGGGAATACCGTGGAAAAAATGTAACCGTTGTAGCCTACTTTACGCAAGATTTTGAAACTTCAGGGAATGTAACGGTGACCCCACCACCAATAATAGTTAAGGTTTTAGACGCTGCGAACACTTTCAGCTTAAAAGATAAAGAACACTTTAACATAACATTGCTTAACCACGCCTCCTCTCTTGAAGCTGTTAACATAACCAAAATTGCGGTGGAAAAAACTGAAGATACATTTCCAGTAGCCGATGGAGTTATCAGCCCCGGAGAAAAGAAGACATTTAAATGCGCCTTCAATTGGACTCTTTTCCTCAATAGTTATGGCAGAAACTTGACGCTGGTAGTATACGCGACCGCTAATCAAACTCTTCAAGAGTATACATTTAATTTTTCATTTATCCTTCCGGTGGCGGAGCTAAATGTAACCGTTGTGAACTGCATTACGATAGGTGGAACTAAGTATCTAAATCTAACCGTTAAGAACTCAGGGTATTCCATGTGGAATCTTACATTGTCAAAAATAGTTATAGTAGTCCAAGATTTGGCAGCTCCACTCGAGTATGTTCTTCCACAAAAACATGTAACCGTAAGCGTTGGCGGCGAAACCGTTCTGCTTTGTCCGTTTGATTGGCAAAAATACTTGGGAAAAAGCATAACTGTGACTGCGATTACCGATGAGTTCATGGAAGTTTCAATAACCTTTACGATTACCTAAAGGTTTCCGCAAGTCTCTACTTTGACAAAAGTCCACCAGCCCATAATTTCGTTGGGTCGATTAAGCGTAATTTCCATTCCGATCGATTTTATACCCTTTCTTATAAGAAAGAGAATTTTTGTGAATCTGAATTTTAGACTTTCAGTAACGTCAAAAATTTACTGATAGATTGGAATGCCATGTTTTGGGTCTTGAACAAGCTTTGAAAATTCTTCTATAAGCCTTCGTGTTATAGGACCCGGTTTTCCGGCACCTATTTGTCTACTGTTTATTTCTCGGACAGGAACTATTTCCGCCGCGGTTCCAGTCAAGAAAACTTCGTCTGCCGTAAAAGCCTCGTAGGGTGTAATGTTCTTCTCTATTACTTCATATCCTAGGCTTTTTGCCAACTCTCTCACGGTTTCAGCGGTTACTCCTCGAAGCGCTCCGGTGGAGCTTGGCGGCGTGTAGATTCGCCCATCTTTAACTATGAAAATATTTTCCCCAGTGCCCTCGCATATGTAGCCGTTTTTGTCTAGACATATGGCTTCATCTGCACCGTTTATGTTTGCTTCTATTTTAGCTAGTATGCTGTTCAAGTAGTTTAGTGACTTTACCTCGTGGGTTGTTGCGTCTACCGGGTCTCTTCTAACCCATGTAAGTACCGCTGATATGCCCTTTTCTTTTGCTTCGCTTTTATGAAGTGCAATTGTGTCAGTGATCACGATTACCGTGGGTTTTTTGCATTTCCTGGGATCCAACCCTAAGTCTCCAACGCCTCTTGTCACTATTAGGCGTATGTACGCATCTTTCAACTGATTTTTGCGCAAAGTTTCTAATACGATCTTTATCATTTCTTCCTTTGTCACTGGGATTTGGAGCATTATGGCGTGGGCTGATCGGTAAAGCCTGTCAATGTGTTCTTTCAGTTTGAATACAACACCGTTATAAGCGCGAATTCCCTCAAAGACTCCATCACCATATAAGAATCCGTGGTCATAAACGGATATTTTTGCTTGTGACTTCGGGTAGTATCCGCCATCTATATAGACAAGTAATTCTTTCTCCAAGACTTATTTCTCCTTTTCTGAGAAGAAATGCTTCTTAGAATTGATATGTGTTTTGGCAGTTTCGTTCTTAACCGTAGAACTGGGGCCTTTTCGAGACATGTTTGGGCAGTGGCAGCGGCCTAAATGGTTTGTCGTGCACTTGGCTTTTAATTTCTTTTATTAGGTTTTCCAGAGTCATTTTGCGGATTCCTCTGGCTTTTCTGTCTCTGACTGGAAGAGTTTCTGATTCTATCTCTTTCTGTCCGATTACTAGTATGTAGGGGGTCCATTCCATTTCAGCTTCTCTTATCCGTTTTTGCAGTGTTAATGGTCTGTCATCTATGTCCACGCGGATTTGGTTGGCTTCAAGTTTCTCCGCTATTTTCTCGCAGTGTTCGAGGAACTTGTCTGACATGGGGATTAACCGCACCTGTGTTGGCGAAAGCCAAACCGGAAGCATCGGCAATTCGCCTTTCTGTTGTTGTTTGTAGGCTTTTTCTAAAAGCGCGTATATGCACCGCTCCACTGCACCGCTCGGTGAACAGTGTAATATAAGTGGATGGCGTCTTTCACCTTTCTCGTCCACGTAAGTTATGTCATATCTTTTGGCGTTTTCAACATCTATTTGGTCTGTTGATAGGGCTGCTGCCTTGTCCTGATTGTCGACGAAATTGAAGTCCCATTTCAGTCTAAAATAGAAGAAGGGTTCTTTCCACATTTCAACCAAGACTGGTTTACCAAAGATTTCCGCCAAACTGTTAATGAATTCCTTATTTTCTTCGTAAAAGTCTTTTGTGAAGCGGAACGCCGCCTCATAGTCCTCTCTAGTTAATCCTATGCCCTCCAAGACTTGTATGCACAGCTTAAACCTTGTTATAAACTCCTTTTTAGCTTGTTCTAAGTCTGTGCAGAAGGCGTGACAGTCTGGCATAGTGAAAGCCCTAAGTCTTCTTAAACCAACCACTTCGCCGCTTTTCTCCCGTCTGAAGCTGTATCGGGTTAACTCGTAAACTTTTAGAGGCATGTGCCTATACGAGAATTGCACATCATGAACCATTAAAAATTGTCCAAAACAAGCAGCGAATCGTAGGAAAAGCTCCTTATCCTCAGATTTCAAGACGTATTGCCTCGCTGGGAAACGGTTTAGGTAATCCGCCAAGCTTGGGTGACTAAAATCGTACATAACTGGGGTTTCAACTTCCATTGCACCATATTCAACAGCCTTTGCGGTTACATACTGTTCAATAAGCGACTTTATCAGCCTGCCCTTTGGATACCATCGAATGTTCCCAGGATCACTTCCAGCCTCATAATCAGCTATTTCAAGACGCTTCATTAACGGCACGTGAGGCGGCATTTGTTGACTTGCTCTAACTTTGGATATTTCGTACTTTGCAAATTTCTCCAAGTTTTCATGTCCTTTAAAGTTGAATTCCTCTACTGGGATCATCTTTCCATCAGGCTGCAAGATATACCAGTAGGAAACGAGCTTCTCTTCGGCTTTCAGAGCTTCCGAAACTTTTTCAGCTTCCTCTCTTTCCGCTTTTGTTGGCAGTATTATACGGGACTGCTCTGCCAAAGGGTGTCCTTTTATGGAAATTGTGAACTGTTTGTTCCAACCGAAGGGCGCGCGGTATGTTTCTATGCCTTCAGCCCTTGCGTATTCTTCAATGACCTTTAGAATTTTTAATGCTTCAGACGGCTTCGCGAGATTGCTGCTCAAATGAGCATATGGATATATCAAAATGCGGTTTACTTTTAACTTTTCAAGAAAGGCTTTAACCTCGTCTACAGCCTTGCGGGCTACGATCTCATCGTCCCCCTCTTCCACAGCCGTAAATAGAACAACAGCTTCCTCTATGCGACGCGTCTCTTTGTTCGTTTCTTCAGCCATGGCTATTTCTTTTTGGATTGGCTTGTATTCGATATAATTAGAGTGAAGTTGCAGTATCCGCATTTTATTTACCCTCTAGTTTTTATACTCCCTTAAATCGCCACTGTTCAATTTTACGTTCCTTTTTGGTTCGCTTCTTAAACTCCTTATAATGGTTTTCGCACAAATAGGCACGTTTTTCACCGCTGCTTACGCTTAATCCAGTCATCCTAACTTTTTCCGCGGAGAGGGAGCGGGCAGCCTCTTTGCCGCATCCTGAAACGCTGCATTTTACGCCTTTTCCAACCTTCCCCAAAGTTGTCCCTTCTTCTTAGATTCCGCGTTTAAAGGCTTCAACCCGGAATATGATGTATCTAGTGCTTAATTCTTTTTTCGTAAAGCAACTCTGCTCTCTGGCGAATCTGGCTTCCACTGCCGATAAGAGTTGGGCCTACCCCTTCAACAACCGCGGAGGCTGCAGCAGAACCTACGCATGCACACCATAACACTTCTTTGCCTTGAACATATTCAGCCAAAAAACCGCCTATAAAGGCGTCTCCAGCCCCAGTTGGATCTACAATTTTGTCAGGAGTGTAGACTGGGATTTCATAAACTGTGCCGTCGATAGATATTGCGGCACCCTTAATCCCCATAGTTACTATAACTGTTTCAACGCCAAAATCATGGATAGATCTTATGGCTGCGCGTAAATCCGCCATTCCCGTAATAGCTTCAATCTCTTCCTTTGAAGACTTGTAAATGTTCACAAGTTCTAATACACGTTTATCTTCTAATGGCTTACTTACAACAGTTCCGTTTTCATCGAAGGCGCGGACAAGACCTTGGGGGTCAATTGATAATACTTCAGTTGACTTTTTCATTTTTTCGGTCACGTCGTATGGAATTTCATCAGCTATGGGTGCTATGTGAGCAACCTTTGTATCCAAAAGGTTTGGCAAATCTTCAACTTTGATTACCGGAGCTTTGCTTAATAGCCTCAAAGTGCGGTTAGACATGCTGCTGTCATATTTTAATTCAAACCTTGTTGTTTTCTCTCCTTCAATTCTGAGAACACCTGTAAGGTCGATGCCTTCTTGGCTTAACCACCATAAATAGGCCTTCGGGAAGTCGCCGCCAACCTTGGAAATTATGGAAACGTTTGCTCCTAGACGTTTGGCTGAAAGAGACGTGTAAGCTGCGGAGCCGCCTAAAATCGTGTAAGGCGATTGCTTGTTTGGCAGGCTTATGGAATCTATGCATAAATGTCCAACTATGGTTATGTCAAAGTTCATTAAACATTCGCGCCAAATCTAGATTTTAGACTGAAGCAATAGTATGGCTTTAGCTAAGTCTCCTTCACATTCTTCTAGGGCTTTTCTTGCCTCTTCCAGACTTTTCCCGGTTTGGTCAGCCACTAATCGTACGTCTTCTTCCGGTATCGTCAGTTTTCGTTCAACAGTTTTCTCTGTTATTTTTCCTCCAGCTACTTGAAACATTTTTTGTCCCTGAATGTCAACCACGGCGACTTCCGGGTTTTCAATGATTATCTCTTTGTTAGTTGTTTTTATAATGACATGCTCTACGTCTGGAAGGGCGTCCATGCTTAAGCCCATTCGTTGCATCATGCGTTTGGCTTCACGTGGACTTATCCGTCTACGCATCAACAGCCTTCATCCCCACGCTACTAAACTATTTCAAGCTTCTTATACTTAACTTTCTTCCGAAGAGCCGTGTCTAACCTTAACCGCAACACCAATTTTGAAGGCAGTCATCTCCCAACCGGATAAGACAGCTCTTCCAACCGCTAAAACATCACCCTTTTCGCTAACAACAATAACTTCATCCTTTGGGCGGATCTCACTATCAGCCTTTACGACATGCACAGCGAAAACGTCGTCGCCGTCGGCTATAACCTTTGAAACATCATTTTTAACTGTGACTATACATTTGGCTGGAATATTGTTTTCTACTATTCTTTTTGCCCCTTCAATGCTTAATGAGAAAAGTCCATCCATTGGACGAAGGGTGGCAAGCCTTTTCCCGTTCAAGTAAATGTAGCGTACCCTGCCAGTACGTTTTGAGTATTTAACTTCAACGTTTTCTGGAAACAGTTTTTCGCCTACACCTTTACCAAACTGGTAGTCTGCCACGCTTCTGATGCGTCTGAGCGGATTCTCCAAGCCTTGACACCGTTGACCTACAAAGCGTGATTCGACAACTATAAACATAACCGACTGTCAAATATTAAAAGGGTTCACAAAGGGAGCGCTTTCACCTTGCGTTGCGAGGTTTGTGGAAGAAAAATTCACAGTAAACCAGTCAAAGCCCTAATCGAAGGGGCAAAACTAACCGTGTGCAACGAGTGTGCAAAACATGGAACGATCCTGATGGAAGAACCGAAACAGCCGCAAGCACTCCAGACAAAGCCGAAAATAAAGGTCACGCCAGCACCTCACAAGCCAAGGACTTCAACAGCGGTTACTGTTGAACCCTCTTTGGAACTCATAGACGACTATGATGTGAGGATTAGGCAGGCAAGGGAAAAAATGGGGTTAACCCATGAGGAGCTTGGCAAAAGGATAAACGAGAAAGTCTCTGTTCTTAAAAAAGTTGAAACCCGTAAAATTAAACCAGACGATAAGCTGGCAGCCAAACTTGAACACGCTTTGAGGATAAAACTCCTTGTCCCAGTTTCAGAAGAGAAAATTCAAACCGTAGCCGCGCCTAAACAGTCAAGCCCCTCACTAACTATCGGCGATTTAATACGTTTCAACAAGGAAAAGACGGAGGAAAAAGCCTAACGAAAGCTGTTATAGTGCAACGCCGCAAACCCGATGAACCCTCAACTCTGGACGAGCTTAAAAGCTTAGCTGAATCCGCCGGCTACACTGTTGTAGGCAAAATTGAACAAGTGAGGATCCCAGATCCGCGATACCAAGTTGGTTATGGGAAAATTAGGGAAATCGCTGAACTCGTGAAAGCTACAGGCGCCCAAAAAATAATCTTTGACAACATTTTAAGGCCGGTTCAAGCCTACAACATAGCTAAAGAGACCGGTGTGGAGGCAATAGACCGTTTTCAACTCATCTTAGAAATTTTTGCAAGAAGAGCCTCAACAACTGAGGCGAAGCTGCAAATTCAACTGGCTAGACTAAAATACGAATTAACTCGTGCAAAGGAAAAGGTTAGATTGGCAAAGATGGGCGAGCAGCCTGGCTTCATGGGACTTGGCGCTTACGAGGTAGACGTCTACTATGAGACTGTTAAGAGGCAGATCCAAACTATAATGGAAAAGCTTAAGAGAATCCGGAGAAAACGTTTGCTTCACCGTGAGAGAAGAACTGAACTTGGTTTTCCCTCAATCTCTCTAGCCGGATATACCAATGCAGGGAAAAGCTCGTTGTTTACAGTGTTAACTGAAGAGGAAGTTCCTGTGGATGACGCTCTTTTCACAACTCTCTCCACAACCACAAGGCTTGTCAAGTTTTCAAGGAAAAAGTTTCTATTAACAGACACTGTTGGTTTTATAGATCGTTTGCCCATAACCTTGATAGAGGCTTTCCACTCAACTCTGGAAGAAACAATTTATTCCGACTTAATACTGCTGGTTGTAGACGTCGGTGAGCCGCTGGCCACCATTGAGAAAAAACTCACAGTATGTCTTGAAACAATAGACCGTATAGGCGCTTCTGGCATCCCAATAATAACAGCCCTCAACAAGATCGATTTGATACCTGAAGAAGAACTTCAACAAAAGATGGAGATGCTCAAAGGTAAGGCGCCGAAACCAGTGCCGGTGTCCGCCCTTTACGGGTTTAACCTTGACCAGTTAAAAGAGGAGATAACTAAAATCTTACAAAATTATGCGCGGGTGTCATTTAAACTTCCAATAACTAACGAGGCTATGTCTTTCATCTCATGGCTTTTCAATAGCGCAGATGTTCAAAAAATAGAATATACAGGCAACGAAGCCTATGTTATTTTTGAGGCTGTTCCATGGTTTGCCGAGAAGGTGATAAGTCGTGTCAAAGAACTTGGAGGGAAAATCGAAAGCTTCCAACATTGAAATACAGCCGAAAATTTACGTTTTAAGGTGGGGGCATCGTCCCAAAAGAGATATTCGCCTAACAACCCACGTAGCCCTAACAGCCAGAGCCTTGGGTGCCTCAGGTTTCATATTGTCCGACATAGAAGACGAAAGGATAAAAGCAACCATAGAAAAAGTTGTGAAAAACTGGGGAGGCCCCTTCCATTTTGAAATGGGTATTCCATGGCGAAAGGTTGTCAATGAATGGAAAGCTAGGGGAGGAATAGTGGTTCATCTTACGGCTTATGGAGAAAACATCGAAACAAGCGACGTAATGCAAAGAATCAAAGCACATGGTAGAGACATTCTAGTTATTGTTGGAAGCCAAAAGGTTCCGGGAGAGTTTTTTTCACCAGCTGTATCCGACTTTAATGTGGCCATAAGCAACCAACCTCATTCCGAATGCGCCAGCTTGGCCGTTTTCTTGGACAGGTTTTTTGAGGGGAAAGAGCTTGCAAGATCTTTCAAAAATGCTAAGCTTGTAATAATCCCCCAGCAGAGAGGCAAAAAAGTGATTAAGATAGTTAACTTTGAATCTGAAGCCGGAAAAGAGATTTAAATTAAGATTTGCAAATATATACCGAAAATAGGTTTAATGTTTAGATGGATAAAAAGGGTCATTATGTTATCAGCATTGGACGATGCGACTTTGATGAAGATTGCTGAAGCTCTAGGCGAAGAAGAAGCTGTAAAAATAATCGAAATACTGAAAAATTCAGGTGAAATCACAGACGACGAAATAGCCAACAAAACAGGAATTAAACTCAACAACGTGCGCAAAATCCTTTACAAGCTTTACGACCATTCGCTTGTAAGTCTCAGAAGGACGCGGGATCCAAAAACAGGATGGTTCATATTCCACTGGAAGCTTCAACCAGACCAGCTTGAAGGCTTTATATTGAGCCAAAAACGAAGAGTCTTCGAGAAACTCAACATTCGACTGGAATACGAGAAAAACCACGACTTCTACTATTGCTACACTCCTGGATGCAAGCGAATACCCTTCGAAGAAGCTGTTGAATTAGTCTTCAAATGTCCAACATGTGGAAAACCGCTAATGCATTACGACAACGAGAAAATAATCAAAGTCTTAACACAAAAAGTTGAACAGCTAAGGAAGGAGCTAGGTGAGTGAAAAGTTCCCATCAAAAGAACAAGCCATCAACTTTTTGCGAGAAAGCGGTTGTCCAGAAAATGTCATAAAACACTGTGAAGCCGTAGCAGACTTGGCCGTTGAAATAGCCAAGAAATGCCTTGAAAAAGGAGTAAACGTTAACCTGGAACTTGTGGAAATGGGTGCCCTTCTCCACGATATTGGACGAGCCAAAACCCACAGTGTCCATCACGCCGTTATCGGAGCGCAAATCGCCAAAACGTTAGGCCTGCCTGAACCAATAATTACCATAATAAAGAGACATGTGGGCGGCGGGATAACCGCTCAAGAAGCCAAAAAACTCGGATGGCCAAGAGACGTTTACACTCCACAAACCCTTGAGGAAAAAATAGTTGCGTATGCAGACAAGCTCATAGAAGGTTCTAAAAGAGTTCCAATAGAAGAAACCATCCAAAAGTTTTCAAGAGAGCTGCCGCCGCCAGCAATAGCACGGATAAAAAGACTTCACAAGGAAATGTCCGCCTTAATTGGAGACTGTAAATGACCGTGGTTTTGCTTGCCTCAAAAATATACAACGAAAAACAGATGACTCAAGTTGAAGAGTATTTAAAGACCCTGCTTAAAGGTCTAAGGGTTAAAATAGATAGTGTTGAGGTTACAGCAAATAGCCGAATCCGGGCAAGTTTTTCAGGCGAAGATGAAAAAGCCGCCTTAAGCCTTATAGAGAGAGAAATCGGCCTAGGCCCAGCCGATATCAAAGATCTTAAAAAATTCTCAACGGTAAGAGGCTACATAACCAATTTAAGCAAGAGTAGAGACGAAATCCACGTAGACATCGGTGTGGTTTTTCCCAAAACATTGAACGCAACCATTTCACTTCAACGTTTGCAAGCCCAACTTGCAGATGGGAGAAAAATCACCCTCCAGAAAATAGCTGAACTATACGGCCTTTCAGAAAACATGCCAATAACAGTTAAAATAACAGGTCTAAGCGAAAACCACATAGAAGCCGAATTAGCTGAAGCCCAGCTGGCAACATACAGGCAATGGATTAAATCTCTTCTAGACAGGCTTATAGTCTTAGGGGCCTCTCAACTAGAAATCCAAAAAGCCTTAAGAAACACCAAATGCCAAAACGATATCATAGCAATGGAACCCTTAGGCTTGTTCGAGCACACAGCAATATGCAAGTTTGGAACAGACGCTGTAGGACTAATCCCAAAAATCGGCAAGTACCTGCAAGGCGCAAAGCTGGAGGCATTCAAGCCAAAAACACTGCTAGAATTCTTTAAAAACATCAATGTAATTAAATGAAGATCTCAAGTCGAAGATAAAACATCGCCCTCGCATCAATGTAAAGCGCTCTCAATTGAAACTAATGCTAAATTGTGTAGGCAATTTTAAGATTGGTTTCATAGCTTCTTAAGATAACGTTTAAAAATTAGCCGAGATTATTCATAAAAAGCAAAGCGTGCTAGGAGAAACCTGTATGAATAACATAGGCGTTATTGGCGTAGGTAATATCGGTAAAATTTTATTGAAAAGGTTAGTTGAGGCAGGATATACAGTTTCAGTTTATCGGCGCCGGCGAGACCAAGACGCCATAGATGAAATTATTAAGATGGGTGCTTCACCAACTTCTTCTGCTAAAGAAGTGGGCATGAAATCCGATATCATTTTTCTTTGTTTGCCAGCACCAATACAAGTAGAGGAAGTTGTTTTCGGAGAAGATGGTGTTTTGGAAGAAATTAAAAAGGATTGTGTAATCATAAATTTAAGCACGATAGGTCCTAAAGCTGCGATTAAAATTGCTAAAGAGGTTGAGAAGAAAAACGCTAAGTACGTTGATGGGGCTGTAAGTCGTGGCCCTTCTGAGGATCAAGTGGCTGCCTTAACTTTGATAGTTAGTGGTGACCGTGAAACCCTGAAGAATGTTCAACAGGTTCTGAGTGTTGTTAGCAATAATAATGTTCTTTATGCAGGACCCATAGGCATGGCACAAGTGGTGAAGCTTGCAAATAATATGATGGCTGCTGTTAATCTTTTCGGTGTTATTGAGGCCTTTACTTGGGCAATGCGGCAAGGAGCATCGCCTGAAGTACTATTTAAACTTGCATCTAACAGCCCTGGGGATTCATGGGTTTTGAGGAATCTTTTGCCAAGGATATTGAAAAGGGACTTTAAAGTAAGATTCGCCTTAATGGGTAAGGACGTAAACCTATTCCTAGATGTGGCCAAAGATTACCAATTATTTACACCTTTTGTCGCTCTTGCCCACCAGTTTTTGCAAGCTGCAAAGGGAAGAGGTTTTGAAGATATAGCTTCCACCGTTAGAATCTACGAACAAATAACGGGAGTTAAACTTGAAAAACTAGATTTTCATGGATAGGGATTTTGGAGCTAATTGAATAGCTACTAAGAATGGGAAGGTATACGTGAGTTTGAATTAAACCTTGTCGCATTGTGGAAAAAGTTATATATGGAAAGGTTCAAACCTAGAAACCTACCAAGGTGAATGGCTATGAATCGTAGGGCTATAGCGAGAATATGGGCGATAGTGATTGGTATTATAATTGTTGTAGCTGTAGTGGCAGGAGTAGCAGTGTGGTACTTAATACTTGCCGGCCCCTCAATTCCATCAGCCATTAAAATAGGGTACATACACCAATTCGTTGGTATAGCAGCAACGGAAGGGTTACATGAATATCCGATCGTGAAAGCGTTTGTAGACAAAATCAACGATGAAGGAGGAGTATACTTAAAGGATTACGGCCGTAAACTGCCCATTCAATTAGTTGTCTACGATGGTGAAAGTGATGTTACCAAGAATATCGAGCTTGTTACGAAGGCAATAACTGAGGATGGAGTCTGCTTTGTGCACTCTGGTGGTCAACCTGATCAGAACATACCCCACCACACGGTCTGCGAGAAGTACGGGATTCCTAACATATGTGAATACCCGATTGAAATATTTACAGGCGAAGGGAAGAGCAGGACTGAGTATTGGAAATACAGCTGGGTTGGCTCCTTCTTCTCCATACCAGATATGATGAAGGGATACGGTGAGGTGTTCGACAAGTTCGTCGAGCAGGGTGTAAGCAAAAAAGTAGGCTATCTCCTTGAGGATAACCCTGATGGCCAATGGTGGTATCAAAACTCTAAACCAGCTTATGAAGCTATGGGCTACGAAATTGTATTCCCTGGCTTCTTCCCCACGGGAACAAAGGACTTTACGGGTATAATAACAACATTAAAGGAGAACCAAGTAGAGATACTCCATATAAACACAGCTCCCACAGACTTTGGTACTTTCTGGCGTCAGGCAATATCTATGGGCTATAAGCCTAAAGTAGCTATTGGGGGAAGATTCATGGGTAGCTTAGATGATGCACTTGCAATAGGTCCAGGTGATACACCTCTGGGCTTGATGACAGAGCTTTGGAGTTGGCCTATACCAGGATTTCCGGGCACCGACTGGATATGGGAGACATATCCAAAAGTCACCACGCTGCATATGGGATTCGGTGTAGCATGCCAGATATCCACCTGGCAGTTTCTAATAAAGGTGCTTGAAGATGCGGGCTCGGTGAATCCTGAGAAAATTAACGAATCGATTGGAAAGGTTACTGCTATGACTTGTGTTGGAAAAGTTGATTACGACCCAGTGACCCATACTTCACCTGGTCCTGCACTAATAGGCCAAATACAGAAAACGTCAACTGGTGAACTCACGCTGGTGATAGTGTGGTCTTCTGAACCGTCCGTGCCCACCGTAGAGCCTATAGTAATTCCTCCACCTTAGCATTTGAGGGAATACAGTGAAGCTGAAGGACAGGGTGATAGTGATTACAGGTGATGCAATAAGTATCGGAAAGGTGACAGCGCTCAAATGCACCCGAGAAGGAGTTAAAGTAGCTATTTGTGATATCTTAGTCGACGCGGGCTTGGAAGTTGTTGGAACTATTAGAGGAGAAGGGCTTACGGCAAACTACGATCATACCCCTTTTTTCTACATGTCTTGTATCATATTTCCACATTTATAAATTGAAAGTTAAATGGAGGGAGGACTTACATGATTGAGCTTATATTAATGGGGATATTCTTAGGTAGTATATACGCCCTTATGGGCTTAGGTTTTTCATTAATTTTTGCAGGTGTAAGAGGGACGATGAATATAGCGCATGGAGCATTAGCCATATTAGGGGCTTATCTCTGTCTCCTTTTCGCAGAGAGAGGGCTTGACCCACTAATAGGTATGATACCTGTAATTCCGATCGTATTTATCATAGGATATGCAATACAGCGAGTGTTAGTAAACAAAGTGATATATGGAGATCCTAATGTTGTTTCATTACTACTCATAGGCGTATCAGTCATTGTAGAGAACTTGGCAATATTAATATGGAGTGCAAATCCCAAGTCTTTGACGGTGTTTGCTCCATATGCTATACAAGGCATAACGATATTGGGTCGTACAGTACCGATAAATTACGTGATAAACTTCTTCATTAGCATAGTCACAATCATTATCTATTACCTTTTCTTAAAGAAAACGTTCACCGGAATGGCTATTAGGGCTACTTCTGTAGGCCACGTATATGCTCAACTCCTAGGAGTTAACCCTAAGAAGACCTACGCTTATACTTACGCTCTAGGGACAATCGCTACTGGGTTAGCGGGAGTCCTCATGGGCTTAACCTTTACTTTTGTTCCATCGAATAGCCTTGACTGGTTAACTATAGCCTTTGGTGTTGTAGTGCTTGGAGGCTTGGGCAGTATGAGAGGTGTATTGGCTGGAGGATTAATCATAGGGTTATCTCACGTGTTATCAGCCTATTACTTGGGGGTTCAATACCAACTCCTCTTAGGATACATCGTGATTTTAATTGTGCTCGCATTAAGGCCTGAAGGAATATTTGGGTACAAGGTGTAGAACTATGGTTAACAAGATTAGTATAGGCTGCTTAATCGCTGTTATAGCACTGCTAGTAGCTATACCACAAGCGTTCCCTCCGGTTTGGACATCGTTTCTCTTCTTTTGCTTTATCTATGCATCTCTTGCTGAAATCTGGAATTTGCAGGGAGGTTTTACAGGCATAATCAATCTTGGTACACATGGCTTCATAGGCTTTGCAGCCTATATTATGGCAATAGCAATCACATTTTGGGGTCTACCCGTTTGGGCTAGTTTACTCATCGCTGGAGCTGCAACAACCCTCTTAGCTTTAGTAGTCTCACCGTTAATCTTCAAAATGAGAGGTTTATACTTGGGAATGGGGACGCTTGTACTTGCACTGGCTGTCTACTCATGGTTTGTCCAGTGGAGCTATACCTATGCAGGAAGAGGCTTTTACATAGCTGCTAATGTCTTGCCTGTATCACTATATTACATGGCGTTAATTCTCTTGATCGCGTCGGTCACCATTGTATGGCTCATCAAAAGAAGCAGAATTGGACTTATGCTCATAGCAGTAAGAGATAATGAGCGTGCTGCACAAGACTGTGGTGTGGACGTATTCCAAGTTAAGCTTTACTGTTATCTAATATCGGCTTTCATGACAGCACTTATCGGAGGAACATTTTATCTATTTGGTTCCTACCTTAGGCCTATAACAGCCTTTACTTTCACGTGGGTTTTGTTGCCAATTGCTGCAACTGTTATTGGTGGCATGGGAACTATCGGCGGCCCATTGATTGGAGGCTTCTTAACAGCGACGTTAAATCAGTACGTGCTTGCTCGCTTTCCAGGGTTAAGCCAAATAGTTTACGGCGCTCTGATAATAATTATACTTTTACTCGTCCCCGGTGGGATAATTTCAAAAATAAAGTTAAGGTTGCCGACACCTAAAACTGCATCTAAAAAGGTTGAAACTGTAAAGTAGAAGACCATATAACTTAGCAGGTAAGCTAGCCCTCAACCCCAAAGTAAACTTTTTCAAATTCTTTATTCTCGAGAAGCTCAGTCGGCTTCCCACTTAAAACAATACGTCCTGACTCAATTACATAAGCCCTATCGCAAATTGAAAGAGCTCGCCTAGCGTTTTCATCCACTATTAGCGTTGTTATGCCCAAGTTTTTGATCTCCTTAATTTTCCTGTAAACCTCTTTTATGGCAAGTGGAGATAGGCCTAAAGAAACTTCATCAATAATCAAAAGTTTTGGGTTCGCCATCAACCCTCTGGCTATTGCAAGCATTTGTCTCTCTCCTCCACTAAGAGACTCAGCAACTTGGTTTTCTCTATCCTTAAGCCATGGAAAAATGCTGTAGACCTCCTTAAGCTTCTGTGCCGCCCTCTTTCTTTTTTCCTTCAAGTAGCAACCCATGAGAAGGTTTTCCTTAACTGTTAACTTTGAAAAAAGACCACCCCCTTCCGGCACTTGAATCAGGCCTAAGCTTGCTATGGCGTGAGGTTCAAGGTTATCTATTCTCTTGCCTTCAAAGGTTATGGTGCCTTTGTGAGGGTGAATGATGCCACATATAGTATTGATAAGCGTAGTCTTACCAGCTCCGTTAACCCCTACAAGGGCTATGCACTCCCCGTCATTAATTTCTAGGGATACATCCCATAATACTTGTGAACCTTTGTGATAAGAGACGCTGATATTATTAACTTCTAAAAGCTTACTCATGTTCAGCCTCACCGCCTAAGTAAGCTTCGACCACCGCCTTAGACTTCAATATTTCCTGCGGCGTTCCCTCGGCCAGTTTTTCACCTTTATGCATAACTATCAATCTTTCAATCATTTTAGCTACAACTCCAACTCTATGTTCAATGAGCATTATTGTAACTCCCATTTTGCGGATTTCATCTATAATGCGGATGAGTTCTTCAGCTTCTTTCTCTCTAGTTCCTGCAAAGGGCTCATCCAACAGGAGAACCTTAGGTTTAGTAGCTAAAGCTCTAGCTACTTCAAGCCTTCTAAGTTCTGTTGGGAGGAGGGCGTTTGCAGGCACATTTTTACGGTAATCTAAGCCTACGAGCTTAAGAATTTTTGAGCATTCCTCCTCAGCGTCTCTATGCTTAACGTTTCGGCTTGAGAGCAATGGTACCATTAGATTTTCTCGCACTGTAAGAGTCCAAAAATGTTGAGGAGTCTGATGAGTCTTCACCAACCCCAGGCGACATATCTTGTGAGGGGGTAAACCAACTATATTAATTCCCTCAAACTCTATCTTTCCAGCGTCTGGACGATATGCTCCTGTTAATAGGTTGAATAACGTTGTCTTTCCAGCTCCGTTGGGGCCTATCAGACCCAGTTTCTCTCCCCTTATAAGTTCAAAAGAGAAGTTTGATACAGCAGTTACCCCGCCGAACCTTTTGGTTAAACTTGAAACTTTAATTATAGGATTCATGTGACCATGTTTCTTCGTTTTCTGAAATATAAATGTTACGCGCATGAATGTTTATAGCTCTTTTCAGCCTTTGAAAGAGACTTTTCGGCTTATTTAGATCTTAATAGAGCTTAAGGATTAAATTAGAAAAATGTTAAGGTTACGTTGATTTAACTTCTAAGCGTATTAGGTCCGCTCTATCTTTTTAGGCTTAAAGCTATAACAACTTTCCAAGCTCGAGATATGACAGAAATACAATATAAGTAGCTGGCTCGAAATGATGCTTATAAGGTGTTACTGCTTTTCTTAACCTACAGCCTGATAGCACTATCAATCTAATTATGATGATAAAACGCGTTTGTCCACTTTCGCTTCACGCTTGAAAAGCAACTCTGACTTAGTTAAGCTAACTAGATTATAGGTGTAAGTGTAACGCTATATTCTATTAAAAAGTGGGCCGGGCCGTATGCAATTAAAAAATTAAGTGAGTCCTTTTTTCACAGCTTTCTTATTTTTCCTGGTTGTGGCTGGTATATTTGGCCTTGTTGTGTTAGGCGCCATATGGCTGTTTCTACAGCCGCCTTTTCCAGTCCTTCCTCTTCATAAGCCCGTTTAACGACTTCTTCTATTGGGATTGTTTGGTTTGGTAGGTTTTCCATTAGCCATTTCATGGCTTGGCTTAGGCCTTTCGTCTGTATTGTTTTTGGTCTCCAGAGCTCTTTTTTGGGCATAGCCACCTCTGCTTGTGCTTGAAGTGTTTGGGTGTTTATTGGGGCTTGCCGTGTTTGGGGCTGGTAGTCCATTAGGGTTATGGTTGGCGTGGCTTTCTCCTTTAGCAGTTCTGGCAGCTTCCTGTTTAGTTGGCTTATTATCCGCTTCATTTTTCTGGCTCTTGAAATGCTTGACCAGTAGAAGGCCTCGTCAACTGTGTCCTCTGCGATAAGTATTGTTACTTTTCCTGCTACTCGTCTTCCCGTTCTGCCCCTGCGCTGTATGTAGCGTATCTCGCTTGGAACAGGCTCATAGAAAACAACGTGGTCCACTTCCGGAATATCTAGGCCTTCCTCAGCTATGCTTGTGGCCACCAAAACGTTTGTTTCTCCGCTTCTAAGCTTTTCAAGGACTTCACGCTGCTGTTCTTGGCTCATTCCTGGGTCGCCCTCCCGTTCGCCTTGACCGACGAAACGTTCAACCCTGAGCCTAGAATTGTTGTTTAGGGCCTTGATTAGAGCGTTGACCGTATCGCGGTACTGCGTAAAAACGATAAGCCTAGAATCAGGCTTTGCTTGAAGCTGAGCCTCCAAAACCTTGACAAGCTCCTTCACCTTTGGGTTTTCCGTTGCTGTGCAGCTTCTAAGCGATTTCCTAGCTTCTATGAAGAGTGGATCGTTTAGGATTGATTTGTGGCCCCTGCTTCCTTCCATGGCCATGCGTTTTAGGCTTTTCTCAATGAAAGCTTCAAGGGTTTCTGGGCCTTGCGATTCTATGAGTTCTATCATGTGGGCTATGCTTAGGGCTGCTGTCGCCTCCACTTTAAGCTGGTATAGGTATCCGCCTTCGCCTCCTCCAAGCCTACGTTGCAGTTCATCGTTAAACTCAATTAAATCGCGCCTTGTTATGAAGGCTGGTTGCTTGTCGGTTAAAACGCCTAAGGCTTGTAGGCCCTTAACGCGTTCAACAAGCATCTGCCTAAGCTTGTCTCTAACGGCTAAATACTGTTCTGGAGGCTTTACACGTCGCCATTCAACCTCTATGGGCTGTATGTAGGGCTTAACGTCCTTATCCTCGTCTGTTCGATGCTCTATGGCTGTTATGCCAAGATTCCTGCAGACTTCAGCTATTTTTTCTTCGCTTCCTCCTGGAGAGGCCGTTAAACCCAGAACTAGGGGTTTGCGGCACTGCCTAAAGTAGTATGTGGCTATGCCCACATAGGCGTAGTTCCCCCTAGCCCTATGAGCCTCGTCAAAAACTATAAGCGAAACATCATCAAGCCTCAAAAGACCGCTTTTCAAATCGTTCCAAACACACTGTGGGGTTGCAAAAACAACCTTCGCCTTACTGTATAGGGCGGATCTATGGTTTGGCGGATAACGCCCTGTAACAAGGACAAGCTCATTCTCGTCAAACCATGTTTTGTCCAGAAAGGTTTGGTGGTGCTGCTGAACCAGAGGCCTTGTAGGCGCTAAAAAGAATATTTTACCTTCTTCAGCCTTCTCAATTGCCAACAATAGGGCTATGACGGTTTTTCCAAGGGCTGTTGGCAAGACAACAAGCGTATTGTATTGGCGGGCTTTCTCTAGAATCCTGTTTTGGTATAGCCTATCCTCTACTGCCTTTTCTTTCAAGAGGTTGTGCCAGACATAGCGTTTCTCAGCCAGCATACCCTTAAAGCTCCGCTGCTAGGCTTTCAATGGCCTTTTTGGCTTTCTCCCACTCTTCCTTAGACCGGAAGACGAATTTCTGCCG